>CAWUMW010000048.1:0-12613 GCA_963923415.1 uncultured Hyphomicrobiales bacterium
GACTAACTAAAATTCGGGAGAGAATGATGAGCGCGCAGGCTGCACAGATCAGGCCTGATCTGTGCAGCCTGCGCGCTCATCATTCTCTCCCGAATTTTAGTTAGTCGTGCTTATGCCGTTAGAAAGCCCTTCAACACAAGCGCCGGTATGGGACACAGGCTTCAAAAATGTTGATAGGACCCATGCGAAAAAGACATAGCTTGCCCGTGATGAAACAATTTGAGCGGGGCAGACGGCGCCTCGCGGACCCGATCAACCACACCAATCACCGTCAGCGGCACGCCACAGCTGTTTGCGGCCGCAAACAGCTGTGGCGTGCCGCTGACGGTGATTGGTGTGGTTGATCGGGTCCGCGAGGCGCCGTCTGCCCCGCTCAAATTGTTTCATCACGGGCAAGCTATGTCTTTTTCGCATGGGTCCTATCAACATTTTTGAAGCCTGTGTCCCATACCGGCGCTTGTGTTGAAGGGCTTTCTAACGGCATAAGCACGACTAACTAAAATTCGGGAGAGAATGATGAGCGCGCAGGCTGCACAGATCAGGCCCCATGATGATGATCGGCTGGCCCGCCGGAATGCATTGTTTCTTGCCGCTGCGACCGCTTTGGCCGGGGCCAATGCCTCGGTGGTCTTTGCCACGGGAGCGATTACCGGGGCGCGTTTGGCGCCCGATCCGGGTTTAGCGACTGCACCGGTATCCATTTTTGTGGTCGGCATGGCCGTCGGCACACTGCCTACCGGGTTTTTGGCGCGCCGCTATGGGCGGCGCCTGACCTTCGGTTTGGGGACGTTGTGTGGCGTGTTGATGGGGCTGATTGCCGCAACCGCTGTGGTGCAGGATTCATTTTCTCTTTATTGCCTCGCAACCTTTTTCGCAGGCCTTTATGGCAGCGTTGCGCAGTCCTTCCGCTTTGCGGCGGCCGATACGGCAACCCCGGCCTTTCGCCCGAAAGCGATTAGTTGGGTGATGGCGGGTGGTGTGTTTGCGGGCGTCTTGGGGCCGCAGCTGGTCTCGCATACGATGGATTTATGGGGTGTGCATTTGTTCGCCGCGAGCTATCTGGCGCAAGCCGTGGTGGCGATGGTGGCTTTTGTGGTGTTGATGCAGGTGCGTCCCGGTCCCGGTCATGAAGCGGCGCAACAGGCTCCGGCGCGGCCTTTAACCACCATTGTTGCGCAGCCGCGCTTTATCGTGGCTGCGATCTGCGGTGTGACCTCCTATGCGTTGATGAATTTGGTCATGACCTCGGCGCCGCTGGCGATGAAATTATGCGGTCATGCGGTGGCGGATTCCAATCTGGCCATCCAATGGCATGTGATGGCGATGTATGGACCGAGTTTTTTCACCGGCAGCCTGATCAGCCGCTTTGGCAGTCCGCGGGTAATTTTTTTAGGCATGGTTTTGTTGGCGGCGGCTGCTTTGGTCGATTTGTCGGGCATTGAGGTGATGACCTTCTGGATCGGCCTGATTTTGTTGGGGGTCGGCTGGAATTTCGGATTTGTCGGCGCGACGGCCATGGTGGCAGAGACGCATGCCGCCTCCGAGCGCAACAAAGTGCAGGCCTTTAATGATTTTCTGGTCTTTACCACCATGGCGGTCGGATCCTTCTCTTCGGGCAAGATCCTGACCTCTTTTGGCTGGGATGCGGTCAATCAGGTGGTCTTTCCGCCGGTTGTGCTGGCCTCAATTGCCCTGCTCTGGTTGTTTTTACGCCGGAAACAGGCAAAAGGGGCCTGAAAACCTCCTAATCACCAATTGCACATTGTGGCTAAATTTGGCAGATAAGCGGGCACCTAGACCAGAATATAGGAATCAGCGGTGCGGGGGAGATATGTGTGCGTGATCCCTGCGCTGCCTATGATGACGCATAAGGAACAGTCTCATGATCATAGCTTTGATTATTTTAGGGGGATTGCTGGCGCTTGCTTATGGCGCATGGGCGATCTCTGATGTGATGGCGCGTGATGCGGGCAATGCCCGGATGCAGGAAATTGCCTCCGCCATTGCTGAAGGCGCAGGTGCTTATCTGAACCGCCAATACACCACCATCGCTTATGTGGGTGTGGCGCTGTTTGCGCTGTTGTGGTGGCTTTTGGGTCTGCCGGTTGCCATTGGCTTTGCGGTGGGCGCTGTTTTGTCAGGGGCAGCAGGCTATATCGGCATGAATGTGTCGGTGCGGGCCAATGTGCGCACAGCACAGGCTGCGGCTCAATCCTTGGCCGCAGGTTTGGATGTGGCCTTTAAGTCGGGCGCTGTGACGGGCCTTTTGGTGGCCGGTCTCGCTTTGCTGGGTGTCGCGGTTTATTATGCGATCCTCACACAAGGCATGGGCTTGTCCCCGACCAGCCGGACCGTGGTTGACTCGCTTGTGTCGCTCGGCTTTGGCGCTTCCTTGATTTCTATCTTCGCGCGTTTGGGCGGCGGCATCTTCACCAAGGGTGCGGATGTGGGCGCCGATCTGGTCGGCAAGGTCGAAGCCGGTATTCCGGAAGATGATCCGCGCAATCCTGCGACCATTGCTGACAATGTCGGTGACAATGTCGGCGACTGCGCCGGGATGGCCGCTGACTTGTTCGAAACCTATGCGGTGACCGTTGTAGCAACCATGGTTCTGGCGTCGATCTTCTTCGGCGGTGCAGCCAATGTGACAGCGACCATGCTTTATCCGCTGGCCATTTGCGCGGCCTGCATTGTGACCTCGATTGTGGGTTCGTTCTTCGTGAAGCTCGGCTCCGACAATTCGATCATGGGCGCTTTGTATAAAGGCCTTTGGGTCACCGGCATTCTGTCGCTGGGTGGTCTGGCTTTGGCCACTGAATATGTGACCGGCTGGGGTCAGATTGGCACCGTTGCAGGTCTGGCGATTACCGGCAAGAACATGTTCTTCTGCGGTGTGATTGGTCTTGTGGTCACAGGTTTGATTGTCTGGATTACAGAATATTACACCGGAACCGGCAAACGTCCGGTGGTCTCGATTGCGCAAGCATCCGTGACCGGACATGGTACCAATGTCATTCAGGGTTTGGCGGTCTCACTTGAGTCCACCGCTCTGCCGGCTTTGGTGATTGTTGCTGGGATCATTGCCACCTTCCAATTGGGTGGTCTTTACGGCACTGCGATTGCTGTGACCACGATGTTGGGTCTGGCCGGCATGATTGTCGCGCTCGATGCTTTCGGTCCGGTGACCGACAATGCAGGCGGCATTGCCGAAATGTCTGGTCTGCCGAAAGAAGTGCGTCAGTCAACCGATGCGCTTGATGCGGTGGGCAATACCACAAAGGCCGTGACCAAAGGTTATGCCATTGGATCAGCGGGTCTGGGCGCTCTGGTGCTGTTTGCAGCCTATACCAATGACCTTGAACTGTTCGCCAAAAGCGGCGCGCCTTACTTCAAGGATATGGGCAAGATCTCGTTTGATCTGTCCAATCCTTATGTGGTGGCGGGCCTGATTTTTGGTGGCTTGATCCCCTATCTGTTTGGCGGCATTGCCATGACAGCAGTGGGCCGGGCTGCAGGGTCGGTGGTTGAGGAAGTGCGTCGGCAGTTCCGTGAAAAGCCCGGCATCATGGCTGGTACGGACAAGCCCGATTATGCACGGGCCGTTGACATGCTGACGATTGCGGCCATCAATGAAATGGTGATCCCCTCTTTGCTGCCGGTTCTGGCGCCACTGGTTGCCTATTTCGGCGTGCTGGCGATCTCCGGTTCCAAGGCATCAGCCTTCGCGGCTTTGGGCGCGATGTTGCTGGGTGTGATCGTGAACGGCTTGTTCGTGGCCATTTCCATGACATCGGGTGGCGGTGCATGGGATAATGCGAAGAAGAGCTTTGAAGACGGGTTCGTTGATAAAGACGGCGTGACCCATCTGAAAGGATCGGACGCGCATAAAGCCTCTGTGACAGGTGATACCGTCGGCGACCCCTACAAGGACACCGCAGGTCCTGCGGTCAATCCGGCGATTAAGATCACCAATATTGTGGCCTTGTTGTTGATTGCGGTTCTCGCCCATTTAGGCTGAACGCGATCGCTTCGACCCAAAGGTCTTCAAAACCTTAAACCCCGCTTCGGCGGGGTTTTTTTTATGGGCAGTATTTTTTGTGGGCTGGATTTTTTATGACTTGAAGTGTGGATCTGTCGCAACGCCACTGTTGATCACGCGCGCGTATTTCGACGCGCCGAGATCAAAGAGCTGATCTCAGGCAATGCGTTGATCAATAACCGTTAGATCAAGGCCCATTTGAGGACGGCATTTGTCCGGTTGCCCGCAGCAATTGCCGCAGCAAGGTTGGTTCAGCGCCACTGGTCGGCGTTGTGCGGGAAATGAAGTCGAACACCGCACCATCCTGCAAGCCGTAATTGGCAATTTTTTCGACTTTGTTGGCTTTGGTAAATTCGATCACCACGATTTGCCGATCCACCACTTTCGGACCCATGAATTGGAAGCGCATTTCCCGCTTCTCGCTCACATAATACCAAGTCTGATTTCCAACCGTTGAGGTTGTGGAAGGTGAGCCCATAATGTTGAGCACGCTGGTGCTGTCCATGCCGGGTTTAACCTTGGCCAAAATTTCTTCGTCCAGCAGATAGCCTTGGGTGGATTGCTGGGTCTGACAGCCCGCTAAAGGAACCGCGGCCACACATGTCATGAGAAGCAGGGCCAGACTTTTTCCATTCAGGCGGCGGCTCCGACGGGGAGAAAAAGAATTCATTTTGCAAATCTCCTGACCTATGCGCATTTTTTGCAGGCAATTTTCATGATCTTGCGATACATCCACTGCCTTGGCGTAACCTGCGGCCGCTTGAAATGCAAGGCAGCTGTCAGACCAGAGGGGATAAGGGCCTATGTTGGGATGGTTGTTCGGTCGGCGGCGCAATCAAGCGGTCGTTGATGCGCTTTATGATCGGCTCATGCAGGCGGCTCGCCATCCGGTCCTTTATTTGGAGGGCGGCGTGCCCGATACATTGGAGGGGCGATTTGATTGCCTAACCCTGCATTGTGTGTTGATTTTGCGTCGATTGAAGGATTTGCCGCCGCCTGCCGCCGATTTAGCGCGGGATTTAGTGGACCGTTTATTCGCCGGTTTTGATCAGGCCCTACGCGAAGTTGGGGTGGGGGATGTCACCATCCCCAAGCGGATGAAAACCATGGCCTCAGCCTTTGCCGGGCGGGCTAAGGCCTATGAACAGGCTTTTTCGCAAGGGGATGCGGCCTTTCAGGACGTTTTGGCGCGCAATCTCCTTGGTGGGCCGCTCGATCCTCAGCGTCAGCAATTCTGGGTGTCTTATCTCGCAGCCAGTCAGACCGTGTTGCAAAGCCATGATTTTGAAAGCTTGGTCGGGCCTGCTAGGCTGTTTCCAGAGCCCGAATCCCACATGTCCTCTCTCGTTTCCTCTTGTTCCCCGTCTGGAGATCGCCCATGATTGAGGTTCCGTCCGATGGCGCGCCCAATGCGCCGCTGTTCTCCTATAAGGTGAAAGTCGATGAGATCCCTGAACGGGGTCTGACACTGGAGATTGAGGTGCCGGAGGAGGCGCGCCGGGCCATTGTCACAGCCTTCGGACTGGTTGATTTGCCTCAGCTTGCCGCGACAGTGTCATTGAACAAAAAGGGAAAAGAAGTGGCCGCGGAGGGCGTTGTGCGGGCCGCAGTGACGCAAACCTGTGTGGTGACGCTCGATCCGTTCGCCCAAAATGTCGAGGAGCCTTGGGAGGTGCGTTTTGCCCCTGATGCCCCGGCCCTTGAGGATGAAACCGCCCCGCTCGACGCGCCCGATCCGATTATCGATGGGACGATTGAAGTGGGCGGGCTGATCGTTGAATTTCTGGCCTTAGCGCTTGATCCCTATCCCCGAAAACCGGGGGCGACCTTTCAGTTTGAAACCGGGGAGGTGGTCGAACATCCCTTCGCGGCTCTCAAAAAATGGACAAAAGAGTGAAATCTTCGTTTGATTCTGCTAAATTGGTGGTTGCCTCGGACGCATCCTCGTCTATTGTCCCCGCACCCCTCGGTCGTGTCGGGCTTTGGGATTGGATCTGCTCGCAGGACCCTGTTTGGTCCCTGATTAGGAAATGATTGTTTATCACGATGCAGGACACTGTAAGGATTGCGTTGGATGCCATGGGGGGGGACCATGGCGCGGCGGTTGTCATACCGGGCGCTGCGCTGACGCTTGAGCGTCATCCCGATGTGCGTTTTGTGATTTATGGCGATAGCGCGGTCTGTCAGCCTTTGCTGGATGCATCGCCGCGACTGAAAGCGGCCAGTACCTTTCACCATAGTGATGTCTCCATTGCGATGGATGCCAAGCCTTCGCAAGCATTGCGGCATGGGCGGGGTGTGTCCTCCATGTGGCAAGCCATTGAGGCCGTGAAGCGCGGCGACGCCGATGTCGCGGTTTCGGCTGGCAATACGGGCGCATTGATGGCGATGGCAACCTTTTGTTTGCGGACTTTGGCCCGTATTGATCGGCCTGCGATTGCGGCTTTGTGGCCGACGACGCGCGGCGAAAGCGTGGTGCTCGATGTCGGTGCAACCGTAGGGGCTGATGCCCGTGAATTGGTTGATATGGCCATTATGGGCGCTGCGATGGCGCGCATCCTGTTCGATATTGAACGCCCTACAGTGGGCTTGCTGAATATTGGCGTGGAGGATGTGAAGGGCGTTGAAAATGTCAAAATGGCCGCCCGCATGCTCAAGGAAACCGAATATCCAAGCTTTACCTATCATGGCTTTGTTGAGGGCAATGATATTGGTCTTGGGACCGTTGATGTGGTGGTCACCGAAGGCTTTGCGGGCAATATTGCTCTAAAAACGGCTGAAGGCACCGCCAAACAGGTGGCCGCATTTCTGCGCTCTGCCATTAATCGGTCGATCATGGGCAAAATTGGCTATCTCTTTGCCCGGCAGGCTTTCGCAGCCTTAAGAAATAAGCTCGATCCCCGCAAATCGAATGGTGGCGTTTTTCTGGGTTTAAATGGCATTGTGATTAAAAGCCATGGCGGGACCGATGAGTTGGGCTTTGCGTCAGCGATTGATGTCGGTTATGACATGGTTAAATATGAACTCTTGAAAAAAATCACGGGGGCTTTGGCGCATCAAGATTCCATGCCCGCCCATCCGGATAAGGACGAGGAAGAGTAGAGATGCGTCGCTCTGTGATTATGGGATGCGGCCACTATCTGCCCGCACGCATTTTGTCCAATGCAGAATTAGCGGCGCGCGTTGACACGTCGGATGAATGGATCATCGAACGGACAGGAATCCGCAATCGCCATATTGCTGCTGATGGAGAAACCACATCGCAACTGGCAATCAAAGCGGCACAGCATGCGTTAAGTCAGGCGGGTCTCTTAGCTGATGCTATTGATTTGGTGATTGTTGCAACGGCAACGCCTGATTACACGTTCCCCTCGACGGCAACACAGGTGCAAGCAGGTTTAGGCATTACGCAAGGCGCAGCCTTTGATGTGCAGGCGGTGTGTTCGGGCTTTGTCTATGCTTTATCAATCGCTGATAAATTTTTGTTGTCAGGGTCGCATCAACGCGCTTTGGTGATTGGGGCAGAAACCTTTTCGCGTATTTTAGATTGGGAAGATCGCACGACCTGCGTCTTGTTCGGTGATGGAGCGGGGGCTGTTGTTCTTGAGGCGCAACATGGTGCCGGGGACTTGCAAGATCGCGGAATTTTATCGACCCATTTGCGTGCTGATGGGCGCCATGTTGATAAGCTCTATGTGGATGGGGGGCCGTCCTCGACAGCCACCACAGGCCATCTGCGTATGGAAGGGCGGGACGTGTTTCGCTATGCCGTCACCTTTTTGGCCGACATTATCGAAGAGGCCTTTGCAGCCACCGGTTTGCAAGCTGATGATGTGGATTGGTTCGTGCCTCATCAGGCCAATCGACGCATCATTGAAGCGACCGCGCGCAAATTATCGATTGATCCGGCCAAAGTCGTGATGACCGTTGAACATCATGGCAATACGTCAGCGGCCTCGATTCCGCTCGCTTTGTCGACGGCGGTGGCGGATGGACGCATCCAAAAAGGTCAAATCGTGCTGATGGAGGCCATGGGGGGTGGCTTTACATGGGGCTCGGCTTTGGTGCGCTGGTAAGGCGGCTTGAAGTGATGACGTGAGAGCGTCTGCACCCTGAGCCACGCATCATGATCAGGTCTTGCTTGCGACCTATGCGCATTTGTCCTGTCTATACATTCTTGTCTTGCCTCTGCGCTTTTATCTTGGTGTTGCTGTCTTGCAAAATGACACAGTTATGTGCATATCCTGCGGGGCGTTTCTGAAAACAAAGAAAAGAAGTCTTTTCAATTCGTTAATCAGGGTTTACGATAAGCCCATGTTTTGAGCATTCATTTAAATTTGTGCATAGAGCGATGACGCCATCAGAGCGCATCACGGCACTAAAGGGGGCAGAATGTCGCAGAAAACAATTACGCGCGCTGAATTGAGCGAAGCTGTTTATCAACGCATTGGTTTGTCACGCACCGATTCCGCTGAATTGGTCGAATTAGTCTTGCGCGAAATTTCCGATACATTGGCTGCGGGCGAAACGGTGAAGCTGTCGTCGTTCGGGTCGTTTTTGGTGCGCGACAAAGGGGCCCGTATTGGCCGCAACCCTAAAACCGGTATCGAAGTGCCGATTGAACCGCGTCGGGTTTTGTCGTTCAAACCCTCAAATATTCTTAAACAGCGTATCAATACCCCTCCCACAGCAGAGTGAATGAGAGCGGCGCGTGGACAAGGACGCAGACGCCTTTCGCACAATCAGTGAAGTGGGGGAGGAGCTAGACCTGCCGCAGCATGTGTTGCGGTTCTGGGAGAGCCGTTTTCCGCAAATCCGTCCGGTGAAACGGGGTGGGGGACGCCGTTACTATCGCCCTGAAGATTGCGATCTATTGCGGGGGATCAAGCATCTTCTGTACGGGGAAGGCTATACGATCAAAGGCGTGCAGCGCATTCTGAAAGAGGAAGGCGCACGCACCGTGCAGGCGGTTGGGCGGGCCGGACAGTTGCCCGCCGAGTCGATCCGCCGCTCTGTGTCTTCACACGTAGCCCCAGCCGACCCGCTCTCTGATGGATCGCAGGACGTGCATGGCGCCGCGCCGTCATCGACTGAGGGGTGGCCAGAGCCTCATCAAGACACCAGCGGCCCGCGCCACAGTCTGCGGCATGAACCGATCCTTGAGCGTGGATCCGAACGGCCAATTCCATCCATCTCTGTTGAAAGGGAGCATGGCCACAGGCCGATGGAGGCGCGTGTGGGGTCAGCAGCGCCTGATCCTCTCGCCTCTGGGAGTGCTTCGGTTGGTGTGACGCGTGTCGCGGCCTCTTCTGTGCGGCGGGTGCGGGTGGATCCGGCTGCGCCATCTTTGCCGGGCTTTGATCCGGTTGCTGATTGGGGGGCCGCACCGCGTAAAGCAAAGCCCAAACAATTAGCCTTGTTTGAAGGCATGGAGGCGGAGGGGCTGTCGGGCAAAGACCGCGAGGCGCTGCGCCAAGCCCTGACCAAAATTGCCGAATGTCGCAAAATCCTCGCCTCAGCAGATCTGCTGGACACAGCCCCCGCTTTGGCCGATCCCCGCTCTTAAGCCGGTTGGGTTCGGCGAGGCCCCATCTCTTGTTTGGCCTGGAATTTGCAAGTTTAACCCTGAAAACCTTCTAGTCATCTGATTTGACTGGATCTTTTGGGGATTGCCTGTATGGCTCTGGAAATTGGTAGCGGCGCTTCCGTCGCATCGTATCAGTCCAGTTTGACCGGTGCGCCGAAAAAGGCCGATCCGGATGGCGATGTCTTGGGTCGTGCCTTACAGGCCGGTGATCTGGCGGCAGCGCGCGAAGCCTTTCAAAAAGTTGCAGCCCATTTACCGCCCGGCACGCTGAACAATCCCAACCATCCGATGACCAAAGTCGGCAAGGCTTTGCTGGCGGATGATCTGGACGCCGCGCGCGCCGCTTTTGCGCAAGGACGGGGGCAAGCCGTTGATCGGACCTCAGGCGGTGCGGTGGCGGGCCCATCGGCTGCAGGCGGGGTCAGCAAATCAGCGCGCGCCCGGCACGGTTATGAGATTGAACAACGGGCCGGCAATGGCTTTGCTTTGCAATTGTCCAAAGCCGTTCAAGGCGGCAATGTGCGGTTGGCCCGGGCGATTTTAGAACAAATGATGGGCGATTTGCAGCAAATGGCGAGTCTGAGTTCAGAAAGTGAACCCGATCGGCTGACCGGCTATAGCAAGCAGGCGACAGCCAGTAAATCCTTGTCCTCGGCCATCAATAGCGCGGATAAAATCCTTAGCAATCCCGACTTCCAATCGTTGAAACGGGCGGTTGATCGCGGCGATATTGTGAATATGCAGGCCGCTTGGACGGCCTTTATTCAAGGCGCGATTGCTGTGCGCAGCGAGCAGCTTCAAAATGCCACAGCGGCCCGTTTGGCGGCTCCCTCTGGGGCTGTGCCGGCGGGGGCGCAAACGGCCCAACCCGCCCCGCCGTCGCCCTCCACGATCATTGGTTTTACCCGCCAGATTGGTCGCAATAGCTAAGAAACGTCCCAAAAAAGCCTCTAAAAATGCCCCCGCGCAGATTTTTGTTCGAGGCGGGCATAAAGTCGGCTATGATTCACCCGTTAATGGTAGAGTATCAGTCGCATGAAGGCGGGTCGGGTTGGCCCTCTATGCGCTGTAAACGCCGGGGATTAAGCCAATGATATGCAGTAGCACGCGTCACGATGTTCGGTCTTTGGGGCGTCGGATTGGGTCTGGATTAGTGATGGGCTTGGTTGGTGCGGTTTTTGTTTCACTTGCTCTGTGTGGCGATGCGTTGGCGCAAGCCGCGCGTGTGGTTGATGGCAAGATGCAGATTGATCTGACCGCTGAGCGTGCCAAAGCCTCGATGGGACCAGCGATTGACGACAGCAAGCTGAAAATTAAAGCGCAGGTTTATTTGCCGCTTTATTCTTCAGTGGTGGTGGGCGGTGGCGCCACGGTTGTGCATATGGGTGCCAATGTCACCTTGCGCAATGTATCCGCTGATCTTCCTGTTGTGATTTCAAGCGCGCGTTATTTTGATCGTAATGGCGAATTGGTCAGCCAGTTGGCGCCTGCACCTTTTACGCTCAAGCCGATGGCAACGGTTGAAATCTTTATTCCGATCACCGAAGCCTCTGTTGGTATTAAAGGGGGGCGCGGTGGATCGATTTTGCTCGATTGGGGGGCGGAAGCAGCAGCGCCAGAACCGATGATGGAAGCCTTGGTGTTGGGCTCGGTCGGCAATGGCAGCTATTCGTTTACAGTACAAGGGCGCGGCTTATCTCCTTTGCACTAAACACCTCTGCACTAAACACCTGTGCATCAAGTGAGGCGGGATGATTCAGCCCTCCATCTATTTTAAAAGCCCTTGCTGTCGCATAAAGTAGCCGCAGCAAGGGCATTTTTTGAATACGCGCGTCTTTAAATCGCTCGGAATTTTATCAGAGCACTGGCAATTTGCGCTTTGCAAAACCGTCAGAGCTAATCATCAAAGCAAATCGTTAAAACACGATGGGCACCGTTTTAAACAGCAGCTTTTTTAAAAAGCAGTTTGTTTGAGCGCATGTCCTGTGGCGGCCAGACCACGCACCAAGTCTTGTGTTTGTTGGGCGCTCAGGGCCATCAAAGGCGGACGCAAGGTCGCCAGTCCGTCTTGCTTCAGGCTGTGTGACAAAAAGGCTTTCGCCGCCGGGATCAAGGGATATTTTGAAAACAGATCGCGCACTGCAGCCACAGGCTGTTGCAGCGTATCGGCCTGCGGATCTTGCCAATGATCAACCAAATGGCGGATGCCAGCGGCATTGATATTGCCTGATGCTGTGATACAGCCCACAGCCCCCAAGCGCATGGCTTTCACCAACACGCCTTCGGATGAGGGGAAAATCCCGAAACCCTTGAAGCGTTTTAACATCGCTTCGGTATTGGCCCAATCACCTGAGGAGTCTTTGATCCCCAAAACAGTTTTTGGATAGCGTTTGATCAATCGTTCGATCAAATCATGCGGGATCCCAACGCCCGCGACTTGCGGAATGTGATAAAGCCAAAGGCCAAGGTCAGAAGAACCAACCCGTTCGATCACTTCCGAATAAAACGCAAATAGTCCGTCTTCGGACACTGGCTTGTAATAGAAAGGCGGCAGCATCAACACGCCGCCGCAGCCCAGCTTGACCGCATGGCTGGTCATAGCGACCGTGTCCATCAGTGAGCACATCCCGGTCCCGGGCAATAAAAGATGAGGATTGATCCCGTCTGCCACTAAGCCTTCGAGCAGGCTTTGGCGTTCTTGCATGGTCAGCGAATTGGCTTCACTGGTAGTGCCGAAAACGGCCAAACCATTCGCACCTTGACGCAACAGCCAATGGCACATTTTGTTAAAGAGGACGCTATCAACCGAATAATCGGGCTTGAACGGTGTGATGGCGGGGACCAGAACTCCGGAAAACTGCGCTTGGGCCATGGGACTCCCTTTGAATCATGGACATTGAATTTTTGATTGTGAATTTTGGACGTTTCTTTCCCCCTCTCATAAATCACTCTGGCGCGTCGGGGAAGGGCGCTGAGCCCGTCTGGTG
>CAWUMW010000049.1:0-12592 GCA_963923415.1 uncultured Hyphomicrobiales bacterium
GCGGGGCGCATGGATTCTTATGTGGATCAATTCCAAGCCGCAGGCGGTTCTATGGTGATGCTGGCGAAAGGCAATCGGTCTGCCCAAGTGCGGGAAGCCTGCGCCAAACATGGCGGATTTTATCTGGGCTCAATCGGTGGCCCTGCCGCGCGCTTGGCTCAAGACTGCATCAAAAAAGTCGAGGTGCTCGAATATCCTGAACTCGGCATGGAAGCGATCTGGAAAGTGGAAGTTGAGAATTTCCCAGCCTTCATCGTGATCGACGACAAAGGCAATGACTTTTTCAAAGAATTGCATTTAAGCTGAGCACGCTCTGCTCGACAGGCGATCATATCACCTGACAAAAAAGGATGGCGTGCACACCGCGCCATCCTTTTTTATTGTGGCTTATAGCAAGCAGGTTTTAATTAAAATGCGCGAGCTTTTCTAAAGCCGCATCAAGCGTTGAATCATGTTTAGCAAAGCAAAACCGGATGGTCGTTTTAACCGGATCCTGCGCATAAAAAGCCGACATCGGAATGGCAGCCACTCCGGTCTGTTCAATCAATTGATGGCAAAAGGCCACATCATCCTGCACACCAAGTGGCGCCAAATCGACAGCCAAAAAATACGTGCCCTGACTGGGCAAAACCGTAAATCCGCACTGGGTCAATCCGGCTGTAAAGCGATCCCGACTGCGCATCATCGTCTGGCGCATCGTTTCAAAATAACTGCGATCCTTGCCAAGCCCATAAGCGACAGCCGTTTGCAAAGCGGGCGGTGTGGTGAAGGTGATAAATTGATGGGCCTTGGAAAGCACGCGCATCAATGCAGGCGTTGCCACGACAAAACCAACTTTCCATCCGGTGAGAGAAAAAATCTTCCCCGCAGACCCGATTTTGATCGTGCGTTCGCGCATGCCATCAATCGCTAACATCGATACATGCTGACGTCCATCAAACACCACATGTTCCCACACTTCATCACACAGCGCGATGACATCATGACGGATACAAAACCGCGCCAACACCTCCATCGCCTGTTTGTCATAAACAATAGCCGCCGGATTGAGCGGATTGTTGAACAGCACCAATTTGGTCTTATCCGAAAAAGCTGCACTGAGATCGGCCTCAGTAAACTGCCAATGGGGTGGCGATAGCCTGACAAATTTCGGCACCCCTCCGGCACGCAAAACCAGCGGCAAATAAGCATCATAAAGCGGCTGGAACAACACAACCTCATCGCCCGGCTCGATCAAAGCCATCAAGGCCCCCGCCAAGGCCTCCGTTGCCCCGGAGGTAATCATCACCTCCTGCTCCCAATCCACAGTCAATCCCTGCCATTGCGCGTAATGGGTCGCAACCGCCTGTCGCAAATCCGGCAATCCCATCATCGGCGGATATTGGTTCCAGCCGCTCACAACCGCTTCCGCCGCTTTGGCCCGCACATCCTCCGGACCCGGATCATCGGGAAAGCCCTGGCCGAGATTAATGGCCTGCAAGGCCCGCGCCCGCATCGACATCGTTTCGAACACGGATGTTTGTAATCCGGAAAAGACAGAATTTGTGGGTTTTTGGAACGGTTTTTCGGCTGACATTGCACTCTCTGCGGGCAAAGGATCTCCTGATCTGCATAGCGCAACACCCTGTCCCGCTTCAAGTCGAGCCCCGCTGCTGAGCCCCCGAAAATCCCCCATTTGGCCCGCAGAATCGGAAAATGAAAGATTTCCAAGCGAAAATGGCGCTCTATGACCTTCTATCAATTGTCAGACCGCCAAAAATCGATATGGTGCGGCACCATTTCGCAGTGCAACACAAATCGCGTGAGGGCTTTGGCCATGATGAAATCGCAAATACCGCTCTATATGTGGTATGAAACAGCGCATACGCTGATGGGTCCGGCGCGCGCTTTTGCGCAGGCCAGCCGCTGGATGCTCAATAGCCCGCATAATCTGTTCGGCAAATCCAGCCTCGGACGCACCTTATCAGCCAGTTGCGAATTGTTCGAACGCTCGACCCGCCGTTATGGGAAGCCGGAATTCAGTCTACCCACCACCACCATCAAGGGGGCAACGGTGACGGTGACCGAACGGGTTGTCTTGCAAAAAACATTTTGCAACCTGATTCATTTTGACCGGATGATTGATCGTGATCATGTTCGGCAACCGAAAATGCTGATCGTCGCCCCGATGTCGGGCCATTATGCGACTTTGCTGCGCGGGACGGTCGAGACCTTTTTGCCAACCCATGAAGTCTATATCACCGATTGGGTGGATGCCCGTTTAGTCCCGCTCAATGAGGGACGCTTCGACCTTGATGATTACATTGATTATGTGCGCGATATGCTCACTTTCCTCGGCCCGGATGTGCATGTGCTGGCCGTCTGCCAACCCTCTGTGCCGGTGCTTGCCGCCATTGCCCGCATGGAAATGGATCAAGACCCCTCGGCCCCTTATTCCATGACCTTGATGGGGGGACCGATTGATACGCGCTGTAGCCCGACTGAGGTCAATAAATTAGCGATGGAACGGGGCATCGACTGGTTCAAAAAGAACTGTATTGCCAAAGTGCCCCTGCCCAATCCCGGTTTCATGCGCGATGTCTATCCCGGCTTCTTGCAACTGACCGGATTCATGGCAATGAATATCGACAAACACATCACCGCGCATGGTGATATGTTCCGCCATTTGATCGAAGGCGATGGCGACTCAGCAGAAAAACATCGTGAATTTTATGATGAATATTTGGCTGTGATGGATCTAACCGCCGAATTTTATCTTCAAACTGTTGAGACGGTTTTTGTTCAACATGCCCTGCCTAAAGGCGAGATGATGCATCGGGATGAAAAGGTTGATTTAACCGCCATCCGCAAAGTCGCGTTGATGACCGTGGAGGGCGAAAAAGACGACATTTCCGGTGTTGGCCAAACAGAAGCAGCCCATACGATTTGCCCCAATATCCCGCAAGATTTGCGGGCCCATTGGGTGCAACCCAAGGTCGGTCATTATGGCGTCTTTAACGGATCCCGCTTCCGCGCCGAAATCGCACCGCGCATTTGCGCTTTTATCGATAATGCCGCCGCGCATGGACGCAAGCGCCCGCACGGCCAGGCTGGCGCCGTCAATGTCGTGCCGTTGACACAGCATAAACGCGCTGCCAACGGGTCGCCCGCAGCACTTTAATCCCATCAACGCCGCCTCCAAGCGGCGTTGGCTTGACCGGGCGCGAACCCGTTCGGTTGGATGCTTCATTTTTCACATGACAAGGCGCGTGGAAGGCGGCACGGTGACGCAGTCATGATTCTGCGTCTGCTGACCCCCTCGTCCCGTGCACGCTCTGCCTCACCCTCGCCCCCCTCTGAGGCTGCGAGCCTGTGCCTGAAACATTTAGGCATCGAGACCCCGATTGAGATCAAACGCTCTGCACGCAGTCGCCGCTACGCTCTGCGGGTCTCGTTGACCCGGCGGGCCGTCATTTTAACCCTGCCCTTGCGGGCCGATTTAAAAAAAGCCAGTCTTTTTGCCCACAGCCATGCCGAATGGATCCGCCAGAAACTCGCTGCACTGCCCCAATCCGTCCCCTTATGTGATGGGTCGCATGTGCTTTTCAAAGGCGTGCGCCATCGCATCAGGGCGCACGGACGCAAGGGCGCCCATGTTGTAATCGATCATGATGCTGACGGCCATCCGCTTCTCGATGTGCCCGGCGATCCGGCTTTTTGCGCGCGGCGACTGCGTGACTTTTTGCAGCGCCAAGCCCGCGAGGCTTTGCAAGCCGCCGTCACACATTATGCCACCGCGCTGGATGTCAGCGTCACTGGCCTGACCCTTAGAGATAGTAAAAGCCGATGGGGGTCGTGTTCAGCAACAGGCCGACTGAATTTTTCGTGGCGGTTGATTATGGCCCCTCCCTTCGTGCTTGATTATCTGGCCGCGCACGAAATCACCCATCGGCGAGAAATGAATCACGGCCCCCGCTTCTGGCGCTTGCTTGATACGCTGACCCCCCATGTTCAAAGCGCCGAGACCTGGTTAAAAACCGACGGGCCGGATCTGCATCGCTATGGTGCGCCCGACCGCTCTGCCCTCGACCTTTCCCCTGCATCGCCCTAAAACGCCTCACCCCGCTGTTGCCTTCTAATCTTGCCCTCTAATCTTGCCATCGAAAGCCTTTCACGTGGTGCTAAAACCTCACACATGGGCGCTGACAGCTGTTTTAGCTTTGCTGACAGCCTTAGGGCCCCTTTCGACAGATCTCTATCTGCCGTCTTTACCGTCGCTTGCCGCCTATTTCCAAACCGATACAGCCGCCGCGCAGTCCACCTTATCCGCCTTCTTATTCGGCTTTGCGCTTGGCCAGATTTTTCATGGACCGCTGTCTGACCGCTGGGGCCGCAAACCGGTCTTGCTGGCTGGATTGGGCCTCTTCTTGCTGGCGTCTTGGGCCTGCGCCTATGCGCCGAGCATGCAGGCGCTAATCATCGGCCGCTTTGTGCAAGCGGTCGGCGCATCGGGACCGATTGTGTTGGCGCGGGCAATTGTGCGCGATCTTTATGAAGGCGCACAAGCGGGGCGTGAATTATCGCGCATGGGCACGGTAATGGGACTGGTGCCAGCGGTGGCGCCGATGATCGGGGGCTATATTGAAATCCATCATGGCTGGCAATTTGCCTTTAGCGCGATGCTAGCCTTTGGACTGGTCATGGGCGTGATCGTCATCACGGCCTTGCCGGAAACCTTGCGTCAACCGATCCGCGAGCCGCTGTCCTTACAAACCATTCTGACCGGCTATCGCCACTTACTCGCTCATCCTCGATACCGTTTTTACATCAGCCTGTCCGCTCTCTCTTACAGTGGATTATTTGCTTTTATTTCCGGCTCCTCCTTTGTCTTGCAAAGCAGCTTTCAGCTTGATGCCCTGCAATTCGGTGTGGCCTTCAGCTTGGTGGTGATCGGATTTATCAGCGGCACATTGCTGGCGGCGCGTTTGGTCATCGCCATTGGCCTTGATCAAACCATTGCTTATGGCACTCAGGCTTTAGCAGCCGGCGGCGGATTGATGGTGCTGGCCTTTTGGATCTGGCCCACATCCCCTTATTCCATTCTGGTTCCGATGATGCTCTACACGCTGGGGGTCGGATTGGTGATGCCGCAATCCTCTGCTGGCGCCATGTCACCTTTTCCAGAACGGGCGGGCGCCGCCTCCTCCATGCTTGGCATCATCCAAATGGTTCTCGCTGCCCTTTCAGGCTTGCTGCTCGGACACTGGCTGGAGAGCGGGGCGTGGACACTGCCCGTCATGGTCTTTGTGCTGGGTCTGGCGGCTTTGCTGCGCTGTTTGTTAAGCCAAGCCCGCGCCCGCGCCTCTTAACTGGATGCTCCTCCCAAGCAGAAGGCTTAACCGCCCCCAAACCATTTTCCGAACGGGGACGGCTCAGCCCGCGCTGGACGTTGCGCTGGTAAACCCCGATCCCCGACAGGGGCCGGAGGACGCAAATCCTGCACCGCAGAGGCAGGCGGTGGACCGGGGGGCGCAACGGGGAGCGTGGCGGGTGGTAACGGGGCCGTCTGAAGGCGCAGCGGCTCACCTTGTGACCCGCGCGAAGCATTCCCATCCGGTTGAAGAACCAGAGGACCGGGCGACGGACGCGGTGCGGAAGGCGCCGACCCCGGAATCGATGCAGGAGGCAATAAGGGTGCAGACGCAGGCGGTTGTGAAGCCGGCAAAGCGGGCGTGCGGGCAGGCTGCTCAAGTGACGCTGGTTGAGCAGCCGGGGCGGCCGAGGAGTCCGTGCGCGACCCAAACCCCAACAGGGCCGGAATATCCAAAGCCCAGCCCGCTCCCTCATGTAATCCGGGCAAAGGCTGTGGCTTCTCTGTTTTCAATGCCGCCAGCATAAATTTATGCCAGATATCAACTGGCATGGTGGCGCCTGACACATGTTTGGTGGGCGATCCATCATCATTGCCTAACCACACACCCGCCACCAAGGTTGAGGAATAGCCAATAAACCACGCATCACGAAAATCTTGGCTGGTGCCGGTTTTACCCGCCAGTTCCCAACCCGCAATATCGCCTTTGCGGGCGGTTCCCGTCGACAGCGTTTCATGCAGCATCACATTCATCATGCCGACCGCCTGCGGGGTCACCACCTGACCCAGACCGCCGCCTTTCCGGCTATAGATCAACTCCCCATCGCGGGTGCGCACTTCGGTGATCACATAAGGCAGCACGCCCAACCCGCCATTGGCAAAAGTGGCATAGGCCGTCACCATTTCCAAAGGACTGACTTCCGATGTGCCCAGCGCAATGGATGCATTGGCTTCCAGCTTGGAGCGGATGCCAAGCCGTTGGGCCGTGCTTGCAACGGTTTTCGGCCCGACCTCCAAACACAGTCGCACCGCCACCGTATTGAGCGATTGCGCCAAAGCCTGTTTAAGCGTGACCGCGCCTTGATATTTGCGGGAGTAATTTTCAGGCGCCCATCCTTTGATTGAAATCGGCGCATCCTCGCGCATCGTGTCGGGCGTTAAGCCACGCTCCACAGCACTCAGAAACACAAAGGCTTTGAATGAGGAGCCGGGCTGACGCTTGGCGGCAATCACCCGATTAAACTGGCTCTCGGCATAAGAGCGCCCGCCAACCATCGCCTTCAAAGCGCCATCAGGGCGCATGGCGACAAAGGCGCCTTGACCAACACCAAATTTCTCACCGCGCGCTTGCAATTCCTCCACCAAGGCTTTTTCACCTTGCGCCTGCAAAAGCGGATCCAGCGTTGTGGTCACCATCACATCATTTTCAATGGTGCCAATAAAATCATCGAGCACGTCCATCACATAGTCAGCAGCATAGTTAAAAGAACCCGCTCCCGCCGGACGGGTGGCGCGAGCGGGATTGGCCAAGGCCAAGCGCTGCATCTCTTCGGAAATAAATCCTTCCCGTTGCATGGCATGTAAAACCAATTCAGATCGCGCCTGCGCGCCGCTTGGATTACGGTTTGGAGCAAGGCGGGAGGGCGATTGCACCAACCCTCCCAAAATAGCAGCCTCCGACAAAGTCACCTGACGGGCTGATTTAGCAAAGTAACGCTGCGCAGCAGCCTCCACACCATAGGCGCCGGCACCAAAATAGACGCGATTGAGATAGAGTTCGAGAATCTGGTTTTTGCTAAAATTGCGTTCAAGCCACAACGCCAAAATCGCTTCTTGGATTTTGCGTGACGCCGTGCGCTCTTGCGTCAAAAATAAATTCTTTGCCAATTGCTGGGTCAGGGTCGACCCGCCTTGCATCGGCCCGCCACTGCGTAAAAGATTGCGCACCACGGCGCGGGCAATACCCAACGGATCAATGCCAAAATGATCGTAAAAGCGATGATCCTCAATCGCCACAAAAGCCTTGGGCAAATAATCGGGCAATTCTTGCAATTGCATCGTGCGGCCACCGGTCTCACCCCGATTGGCTAACAAGGATCCATCCGCTGCGAGAATGGCAATATTGGGCGGGCGTTTGGGCACCCGCACTTGATCAATCGGCGGCAATTTTGAGGCGTGATAGACAAACAAACAGCAGACTGCGATGAACCCCCACAGCCCCATCACCACCGCCCAATAGACTAATCGAACAAGCCATGATCCGCCGCCGCCGCGCGGGGGACGACGACCCTGATCCGATTTTTTGGCGCGCGACTCAGTCCGGCTTGGCGCGGACTCCGTGGCCTCAAACCGATCCACTTCAACCGCATCTGAACGCCGCGCCCGCTTGCCGCTCGCTGTTTGACGCGCAGATGAAGAAATCACCGCCCGATCTTGGGCCGTCAGCCGCAATCCACCCGAAGAACCCGAAGAGCCAGGCGGGTCAGCCGCCCCGCCAAATGTCGGCTCGCGCCGCCCCTGCGACTTGTTTCCTCCCCCAGCCGACATCACGTCTCCCATCCTGCGATCCAATCCGCGCGTTTAAGACTCTAACGCGGCAAAATTAAGGACGTCTTAACAAGTCCTTAACATCACCGGCTGATCGGAGACTCAGGCGCTCCAGCCGCTTCCGTCAAATTTGATCTGTGTCAAAGCCAAAAGCAGGCCTCTCAGCCATTTTTAAGCCCATGATCAGGTCAATAAAATGGCGTTTTACCCAATGCCTAACGTGAACATCACTCCTGATCATCACCAAGCAGGAGATCATCCGCATGAGCCAATCCCCCTCTCATCATCCAAGCTTTTCTGAGCGCGTCCTGCATGCCATTCGCAGCCTACGCGAAGCATGGGAACTCAACCAACTAACCTGCGACCAAATTGATGCTCTGGCCCGCGACGCCGGGATGAGTAGCCATGATTTGCGTGATGCCGTGATGTCTGGCGATGACGCGTTCAAACGCTATCTCGCTATGATGGACCAGCACGGCATTGGTCCAGAAAACCATATCAATATGGCCGACCCGGTCATGCGGGACGTGGTGCGGGTTTGTCAGAAATGCATGAACAAAAGTCATTGTGACGACGAGTTGGACGCGGGAACAGCCGGCGCGCATGCCGGACAATTTTGCCCCAATGCGCCTATTTTCTCGCATCTTGCAGAACGCTTTAATTAGGGTCAGACCTCATTTAAGCTTTTGGGCCTCGTGAGGTCTCTTGCTTAAGGGTCTCTTGCTTAAGGAGCCCTTCCTTTAAGCTGCTTGCCTTTAAGCTGCTTGCGGGCGGTCCATCAACAAGCGACACAAGCGCGCTAAGGTGGCGCGCATGTCACGCCGATGGACCACCATGTCCACCATGCCATGCTGTTGCAAATATTCTGAACGTTGAAAACCGGGCGGCAATTTTTCACGGATGGTTTGTTCAATCACCCGTGGACCGGCAAAGCCGATCAACGCGCCCGGCTCAGCCAGATGCACATCGCCCAACATCGCATAAGAGGCTGTCACGCCACCGGTGGTCGGATTGGTCAAAACAACCAGATAAGGCAGACGCGCCTCACGCAATTTGCGCACCGCTATCGTCGTGCGCGGCATTTGCATCAGCGAGAACATGCCCTCTTGCATCCGGGCCCCACCCGAGGCTGCAAAAATAATAAAGGGCGTGCGGCGTGCGGCTGCCGTTTCGAGACCCGTAATCACGCCCTCACCCGCTGCCATGCCCAAAGAGCCGCCCATAAAATCGAAATCCTGAACCGCCACCGTCACAGCCTGACCTTCAACTTGCCCAAACGCAACCCTGACAGCATCCTGCAAAGAGGTTTTGGAACGCGCATCGCGCAAGCGATCCGTATAGCGTTTTTCATCCCGGAATTTCAGCGGATCCAGCGGCACATCAGGAATAGGGATGGTTTCATAACGCGCCTCGTCAAACATCATCGCCAGACGTTGTGCGGTGGTCATTCGCAAATGATAATCCGAACCCGGAATAACAAACAGATTGGCTTCCACATCTTTATGAAACACCAATTGCCCACTTTCAGGACATTTGATCCATAGATTTTCAGGTGTATCGCGCTTCAAAAATGAACGAATTTTCGGCGGGACAACATTGGATATCCAGCTCATGGCATTTTCTTCGAAACGGCTCATGCCAGTCTCTCCTTATTTGCGCACGCGGCGCACACCCTCTGCGAGCGATTGCACCAGCTTGGTGACCGCTCCCACCGTTTGATCCGTTGCTTGACCTTGTCCATTGAGAGACAAGCGCACAGCTTCAACCAATGCGGACCCCACCACAACGCCATCCGCACCCCGCGCCACTTTTTCAGCGGTGGCGGCATCTTTGACACCAAAACCAACAACAACAGGCAACGGCGTATGGGCTTTAATCCGGGCCACTTGATCCGCGACATGATCATAATTGGCAATCGCTGATCCGGTAATGCCGGTCACCGACACATAATAAACAAAACCCGATGTATTGGTCAGCACTTTCGGCAGGCGCTGATCATCGGTTGTCGGGGTTGCCAGGCGAATGAAATTCAACCCAGCGGCCAGCGCAGGTTTGCATAATTCATCATCTTCTTCGGGCGGCAGATCAACCACGATCAATCCATCAACACCCGCCTGCAACGCATCGCGCAAAAAGGCGTCAACGCCATAAATATAAATCGGATTGAAATAGCCCATCAAAATGATCGGGGTTTGCGTATTGCCTTGACGAAACCGAGTCACCAGCGCCAAAGTTTTTTTCAAAGTCTGGCCACCCGCCAAAGCCCGCAAGCCAGCCGCTTGAATGGCCGGACCATCCGCCATCGGATCGGTAAAGGGCATGCCGATTTCAATCAAATCTGCGCCAGCATTTGGGAGCTGCTCAAGGATCTTAAACGAGGTCTCGGGATCGGGATCTCCACCCATGACGAAGGTCACAAGTGCGGCACGGTTTTGTGCGCGCACATGGTCAAATTTTTTATCAAGTCTACTTGTCATAAAATCCCCAATCCGATGCCCGGTCTCTCGCGAACAAAAAAAACCAACACCCTTTTTAAGAGCGGTTTTGTTGGATATTTTTCTTTCTCACTCCATCCCGCCCAGATGCTCTGCCACAGTGAAAATATCTTTGTCGCCCCGTCCGCACAGATTGACGATCATCAAATCGCTCTTTGCCATTTTGGGCGCGAGCTCAATCACTTTGGCAATCGCATGCGCTGGCTCAAGAGCTGGAATAATCCCCTCCAGCTGCGACAATAATTGAAACGCAGCCAAAGCCTCCTGATCGGTTGCGGAAATATAGGTCACCCGCCCCGTATCATGCAGCCACGCATGTTCGGGTCCGATTCCCGGATAATCGAGCCCCGCGGAAATCGAATGCGCCTCAGTGATCTGGCCATCATCATCCATCAATAAATAGGTACGGTTGCCGTGCAACACGCCCGGACGCCCGCCGGTCAGCGAGGCCGCATGCGCGCCGCTCTCTAACCCATGACCCGCCGCCTCGACACCATAAATTTTAACATCTTTGTCGTCGAGAAAAGGATGAAACAACCCAATGGCATTGGAGCCGCCGCCGATACAGGCCACCAGTGCATCCGGCAACCGACCTTCACGCTCCAGAATTTGCGCCCGCGCTTCATGACCAATCACCGACTGGAAATCCCGCACCATGCCCGGATAAGGATGCGGACCAGCGGCGGTGCCGATGCAATAAAATGTGTCATGCACATTCGAGACCCAATCGCGCAGCGCCTCATTCATGGCGTCTTTCAGCGTATGCGCGCCGGAGGTCACGGGTATAATCTCCGCTCCCAACATTTTCATACGGAACACATTGGGCTTTTGCCGCTCGACATCGACGGCCCCCATATAGACCACGCATTTCAAACCGAAGCGCGCGCAGACGGTCGCCGTTGCCACCCCATGTTGCCCGGCCCCTGTTTCGGCGATGATGCGGGTTTTGCCCATCCGTAAAGCGAGCAGAATCTGCCCCATCACATTGTTGATTTTATGCGCGCCAGTATGGTTGAGCTCGTCGCGCTTGAGATAGATTTTGGCCCCACCCAAATGCTCGGTCAGACGCTCGGCGAAATAAAGCGGGCTGGGACGGCCCACATAATGGGTCAGATAGCTGCGCATTTCTTCCTGGAAAGCGGGATCCTGTTTGGCCTCGGCATAGGCTTTTTCTAAAGACAGGATCAGCGGCATCAATGTTTCGGCAACAAAACGTCCGCCAAACAAACCGAAATGACCGGTCTCATCCGGACCGTTACGGAAAGAATTGGGTGCAGAAGCGTTCACAGCAAAATCCTTTTTCAACCCATCAGGGGCGCGCCGCGCGCGCGGCCTCGATAAAGCGCTGAACCAGCAGCGGATCCTTTTGACCCGGCGCCGTTTCCACGCCTGAGGACACATCTACCCCCCAAGCCCCTGTCATCGCAAGCGCCTTGGCAACATTCTCGACCGTCAAGCCCCCCGATAGAAGATAGGGTAAACGCTCTGACAAGCCGTCCAGCAGCCGCCAATCGAAAGAAAGGCCATTTCCGCCCGGCAAAAGGGCGTTTTTGGCCGGTTTTGCATCAAAAAGCAGGCAATCAGCAGCTTTTTCATAAAGCGGCACTGCATCAAGATCGCTTGGTTCGGCCACAGGCAGGGCCTTGATGACCCGGCAGCCGAACCGCTGTCGAACCGCATGAACCCGGTCAACCGTCTCATGCCCGTGCAATTGCAGATAGTCCGGCGCCAAATCGCGCATGATAGAGTCAAGCTGCGCGTCCTGTGCATCCAGTGTCAAAGCGACAATCTGGCACCGCCCCTCGACGATCCGAGCCAAAGCGCGGGCCTCCTCAAGCGGCAGATAGCGCGACGATTGCGGGACAAACACAAAACCCACCATATCCACATCAGCCGCCAGCGCTGCTTCCAGCACCGCGCGCGTGGTAATTCCGCAGATTTTGACATGAACGGACATCACTCAAGCGCTCCTTAATCCGTTAAAATAAATTTGGACCCGTTAAAACAAACGTGACCTAAGAACAACCGTTAAGAGAACAGCCGTTAAGCCAACAGCCCGCAAGCAAGCTCCAAACAAGCAGGCTCTTGTAGCCTGCTTGATCCATCCTGAACAGAAAAATGCGCGAATCCCGCCAGGGTCAGACCGGTCTGACCCTAGGTCCGCGCCTCCCAAACGGCGATGGCCGCCGCCAAATCCTCA
>CAWUMW010000050.1:0-12473 GCA_963923415.1 uncultured Hyphomicrobiales bacterium
GACTATATCCAACAGCGCTTTACACCAACCAACCAGTCCTCGCCCTAAAACACACTCAAAAGGCTTACTTGCAAAAGGCTTACTTGCAAAAGCTTTGCTTGCAAAAAAGCCCAGCAGGGATGGCGCGGTTCCTTTTGCGCAATCACGAAGGCTCGACGGGTTTAAGCTGTGCGCGGCAGATAACGCCCATATCCCACAGCCTGTTCATTGAGCTGTCCATCGCGCAACACAAATGTGCCCCGCACCACCGTATGCACCACACGTCCGGTTAACCGCCACCCATCATAAATGGAATAGCCCGCTGAGGACAGGAAGCGGGACGCATCCACGCTCCATTCCGCCTGAGGATCAATGATGGCAAAATCGGCATCCTGTCCAACCGCAATCTTGCCTTTGCGATCGCCAAGACCAAAGGCCCGCGCAGGATTGGTCGCTGTTAAAGAGGCAATACGCTCCAAAGACAACCCCCGTTTAACATGGCCTTCACTGAGTAAAACCGGCAGCAGAGTTTCTAATCCCGGGCATCCGGGCGAAGCGTCCCAAATTGATCCCTGCTTGCCGGATAAATCACGATGCACATGATCGGTCCCCACTGTATCAATCCGTCCATCTGCAAGCGCTTGCCACAACTGCGCGCAATCACTTGAGCGGCGCAAAGGCGGATTGATTTTGCCAACAACCCCACCGCTCCAGGTCTCGTCATGGGTTAAATAATGTGGACAGGTTTCAATCATCAAGCGCGTACCTGCCTGCCGCTGCAATACTGCGGCTTCTAAAGCCGCTGCGGAGGATGTATGCACGACATAAAGATCGCAATCTGTGACACGCGCCAGATAGGCCGAACGCTGCACAGCCTCCGCCTCAACAAAATCCGGCCGCGACGCATTCCATAACGCCAAGCCACCTCTTCCTTGCGGATCAGACTGCTTTAAGCGATTGCGCAGCACAAAAGCGATTTCTATATTTTCAGGATGCGGGCACACAACGCCCCCAACCGAAGCAGCTGTTTCGCACAGTCTGAACAAATATCCATCATCAATATCCGGCAGACCAAGACGCGTCCCCTCGCCGCCACGATTATTCATGAAAATTTTATAAGAGCGCACACCATACCGGGCGGCATAGTCAGGCACAGCCGCTAATTGCTCCTCCGTGGAGATGATAAAGTGATAGCCAAAATCAATCCGACTCCCCGCTTCCGTAATGGCTTGCACATCGGCAAATAAATCTGAATAGCATGTCGTGCTCATCAAATAGGGAATAAATGTTGTCATCCCCCCAAGGGCTGCAGCCGCACTCTCGCGTGCCGCATCCTCTTTGACACGCGGTCTCGAAATATCTTTGCCGTGCCCCAAATGCAAATGCGGATCCACAACGCCGGGCATCACCACCAGCCCGGTTAAGTCGACACGCTCGACAGCACCATCTGAGGACACGCGTCCATCAAACCCAGTAATGCGACCGTTTTCAACCACCACCGAACAGCGGGTAAGGCCACGCCCATCCACCACCACATCGGCATTTTCCAAAATCAACACAGAGGATGTCATCATAGACCTTTAGAGTTGTTCGTCATTGCATCCGACAAAGCTTTAAAATCTTCGGCTGTGTCATAGGAAAGCCAGAACTTCAAAATATTCTCAACCTGAGCATCAGACACGGCATGGCGGGCATTGGTTCTAAATTTATCAAACAGAACATCATCGCCAACCGGCCTGCTTGCATTTCCCCAGACATCGGGCCGATAGGCAGTTATCTGTTGTCCATCAACCAGCGTGACCAGCATCCGCGCTTCAAAACGCGTTGGGAAATGATGGGGGTCAAGCTTTGACCAACTCATCTTCTGTGCCAAGGCCAGCACAGGCGCAGATGGCGGCTCAACAAATGACTGTAATCCCACCTCGCCTTCAATCAGTTTCATCGCCACAAGAACAGGCAGGCTCCAACGGATCGCATGACCGGTTGGCGGATTTTGCTTATCGGCCCATGGCTCACAGACAATCGGCGCCGTGGCCTCGGCAATTTGCAGATCAATCCACTGAATCCGGGCCGGATCACCGACCACTTGCATGACCTCATCAGCGATTTCAACAAATCCATGCAGATAATGACAACTTGGCACTAGTTTCACAGCGAGTGCGCTGATATGCCACACAGAGCCAAAATCATCCATCAACCTGCTCAAGCGCGAAGCAGCCTCTGTATCGCGCGCAAAGGCTTGATAAAGACCGCGCGTGCCTTCAATGGCCGTTTCAGGCCCTTTTAATCCAGCACAGGCCATCGTAGCTGCAACCACGCCTGCATGCGCCGCCCATCCGGGATGGAATGATTTAACAGTGGAGCCGTTGGTGAGAAACTCAAACACGCCTGAGGATTGACTTAGCGCAATGCCGATCGCGTGAACACACGCCTCTTCATCACCCCCCATCAAATCACACGCTAGCAAAGCTGCAACTAAAGTGCCCGCGACAGAGGTAATTTGAAATCCGTGTTTTTGAAATCCACCTTGGCCCGCTAATCCCATCCGGATCAAAATTTCATAGGCTTTGATTGTCGCGCACAACATGGCAACAGGCGATAAATTCTGCGCCTGCGCAACCGCCAAACTGGTTGCGCATAATACAGCCGATCCATGCACAATCGAGGCCGTATGCGTATCATCATATTCAAGAGAGTGAATAAGCCCGCCATTGAGCAAGGCCGCATCGGCCATCGCCTTGCCACCCATTCCATTGAGCAACAGAGAAGGTCCAGCTGCCAAGCCCTGTGCATAGCGCGCATAAGGCGCCCCTTGTGGCATCGTTGAGGCTGCAAGCCCCACGCCGATAGCATCAATCACATGCCGCATGCCCTGATGGCGCACATCGGCAGGAAGAGCGGACCAAGACAAGGCCTTCCATTGCCGCACCAATGCGCGTGACAAGGTCACGGTCTGTGACATCTCAACCCACTCCCGCATTCAATTCGCGCGCCGCTGCCAATCCAGCCAAACGCCCCAACGCAATGGCTGTGAGCAATCCATTTCCAGAGGCATAGCCTAAAGCGCCTTTGCGTCCGGAAATTCCTGCTGCTGCCCCTCCACCGGCAAATAGATTAGCAATAGGAGTTCCCTGTTGATTTAACACACGGGCATCCCGGTCCACTTTCAAGCCCCCTTGCGTATGAAACAGGCCGGGCACAACGCGGCACACATAATAAGGCGCACGTAATGGCGCCAAACCAAAAACATGCCGCCCAAAGGAATCGGGCTGGGCCGCGGCTGCCGCTTTGTTGTAATCAGCTAATGTTTTTTCAAGCGTGTGGGCGTCCAATTCAAAAAAGCCAGCCAGTGTTTTCACATCATCGGCCTTTTTAACCCCACCATAAGAGACCAGCTCCATAAACTCTTCTTCCAATGCCGCGACATCAAAAATATTTTGATCAAAAATCGCATAGGCAAATGCACCTTGCTCCAAAACAACGCGCGCATAGCCGGAATAGCCCAAACTCTCATCGCCAAAGCGTTGTGCATTTTGGCCAACCAAAATACCGCCCTTCTCAATCGTCGTCCACGACAACAAACTGCCATGCGGATAAGCCACAGCCGCATAACCTTGATAGGCCCCCATATTCGCCAGAGCCGCATTGAGAGCCCGCCCCCAGCGGATCGCATCACCATGCGAACCGCGCGCTCCGAAATATTGCGCGCCGGCAATTTCAGGACAAAATTCTTTCACCAAATCTGGATCTGCCGCAAAACCATTGACCGCCAAGATCACCTTGCGGGCCTTCATCTCAACCACACCCTCACTGGAGCGGATCCGGGCGCCAACCACCGCCCCCTTGTCAATCAATAAATCTTCAACCCCATTACCCACTGCGAGGGGAATCGCGCGCGCCTCTAAAGCAGCTAAAAAATCATTGACCAAATCCTGCCCCCGTCGTGACTGAGGGGCATGCAACCGCTGCACGGAATGACCGATATGCTTATAGGCTGTAATCAAAACCATCCGCGCTTTGACGGTATCGATCAACCATTCTACCGTTTCGGCGGAAACCTCCGCCATCCGTTCGACCAAGGCGAGATCGTCGGTGTCTCCGCCCGCAATATGCATCAAATCCTTGACCATAGCCTGCGGGGAATCAACTAAGCCCGCCGCCCGCTGAAAGCGAGAATTGGCCGCTGGCACCGAACCCGTCGATAACGAGGAATTTCCGCCCGGCCGATCTAATTTTTCTACAATGGCAACCTGGGCGCCCGCATCATGTGCGGCGATGGCTGCCGCCATTCCGCAGGCACCAGCCCCTACCACCAAAACATCAAGTGTATCACTCACGCTGGGCACTCCACCAGTTTTTGAACAGAGGCGGTCCATGACCCGCCATCCCCGTCAGGGTCACGCATCAGCAAATCGGTTGCCACCGCCTGAAAAGCAGGGAAAACAGAGCGCGTATTATCCCCCAACTTGGCCAGCAGGGTTGCCTCATCAAAAGGCATATCCGCCCCACCCCGCGCGTTTAACCGCTCAGCGGTGTGACGGCTCCCATCGGCAAGGATCCACGTCACCCGCGCCGGACGATCATGCGGCCACGGCGCCAAAGGCTCATAGGGTTTCAAAACAACGGCTTGGCGCAGCCGGGCAATATCGGCACGCTCAAGCGCCTGCGCTGAAAATGCAGCCTGCCCGCCGGTTGCCAAACACGCAACAGCCGCTGCGGCATGCGGCATGGAAAATTGCGCGGCCAACACATTGGCTGGCTCTGTGCCTGTTAACGTCAGACCCCGCGGATGAGTTTCAACCTCAATCGAGCGGATCACATCACTGTCCAGCGGGCCCAAACGCGCATGCAGATCAAGCGAGGCTTCCAGCATCGCATGGGCATATTGGCAGCAGGCAAAAATTTTATGATAGCCATCACTGATTGCCCAGCTTGTTCCCAAATCCTGATCAAGCGCCTCGGGTTTGCACTGCGCCCCCAGACACGTCACATAAACATCATAAGGGGTTTGCGGAATGCCGCCAATTCCATCCTCCGCCCAATCGACGCTACGCATGCCAATCCACGGCCCCGCCGCAGTCCATGCATTGCGCACCAAAGCCCCGTCTACCGCATGTTGATAAGGGCCGACAAAACTCATGCTGCACGCACCCGTCAACGCACGCATAAAATGCTGCGCATCAAAGCCGCGCACCAATGCGGCTGCACAGACAGAGCCGATGGTTGCATAAGCGGCATGGGGATGAACAACCAGAGATGAAAAAGCAAAAGCGCGTGCAAAACGTCCGGTCACGTCATACGCAATCGCTAAAATTTTCAAAACCTCTTCGAAGGAAAGCGACAGGCTCTCTGCTTCGGCCAGCAAAGTCGGCAAAAGATAAGCCCCCGCATGACAGGGCGCTAATCGATAACCTTCATCAAGCTCACACCACGCCGCCGCCATGCCATTGGCTGAGGCCGCATTCATACAATCCGTGCGCGGCGCACCGCGCGTAAAAATGGTTGCCTGTTGGCTTGCGGCTGTTGCGATCGCCCGCTTGTGCATGGCCGCCACTTGAGGTTCGCCAGAGGCGGCAACCATCGCACCCAAATCATCAAACAATACAAGAAGCGCGCGGCGGCGGATGGGCGCAGGCAAAGCCTGTTTGCGTGCACCAACAGCCCAAATGCATAACCGTTCTAAAGCCAGAGCTGAGTGGTCGCGGTCTTGCGCGTGATCAGGCCCTGTCGTTAAAACCATTGCCACAAATCCTGCTTAGCCGACAGCGTCTCGCGGCTTCCATCAAAAACGATCTGTCCAGATTTAATAATGACAGCGCGCTCAACCAGTTTTAAGGTCGCAGGGACATTTTGCTCAACCACAACAATTCCGGTCCCAAAGCGGCGGTTCACATCCCGCAACCCATCCATCACATTGCGCACAATCACGGGCGCCAATCCGGTTGATGGCTCATCCAGCAGCAATAATTTAGGTTTGGTCATCAAAGCCATTCCCAAAGCGAGCATTTGCTGCTCCCCACCTGACATCGAACCTGCGCGTTGATTGCGTCGCTCCTTCAAAACCGGAAACAAATGCAGCACTTCTTCTAGGAAGTGCTCACCAAACAACGATCCGGCAATCACCAGATTTTTTTCAACGGTCAGCGTTTGGAAAACATTGTGGCCTTGCGGGACAAAGGCAATGCCTTTGCGAACGGTGGCCGGCACATCGCCATAAGGCAGGTCTTCGCCATTCCATGTCAGCCGACCCGCCTGCGGCACCACGGCCCCAATGATACTGCGCAATAAAGTTGTTTTGCCTGCGCCATTATGGCCAAAAATGCCTAAACACTTTCCATCTTCAATATCCAAAGAAAAATCTTTGAGAACTTCAAGTGATCCATAACCAGCGTATAATTTTTGTACAAACAGCATGGTGTCACGTTCCAAAATATAATTCGGTCAATTGCGGATCGGCAATCAAATCATCAATGCTGCCACGCGCCAGCACTTTGCCCGCAAACATAAAAACGCCCTCATCACACAGATCTTTGATAAAGGCGACATTATGTTCCACAACGCAAATCGCGATGCCTGTTTGCGCCAAGTCACGCACCACTTTCTGGATCAAAGCATAGGTCTGCCCCTCAACGCCCGCCATCGGCTCATCGAGCAACAGACACCGCGCGTCATTCATCAAAGCGCGCGCCACACCAACCAATTTTTGCTGTCCATAGGTAATGTCTTGGACGGGCAGGTCTTTAATACTGATCAAACCGGTGCGCGACAAAATATCTTCAGCCCGCGCCCGCGCCTCGCCCTCATGCGCATCAACATGCGCAGGGCGAAATAAAACATCATGCAGATGATCCGCACTATACACGCGCGGACCCAACATCAAATTATCAATCACCGAAAGAGAGGGAAACAGTCTCAAGGTCTGCCATGTGCGCGCTAATCCACGGCGGGCGCGTTCATAAATCGGCAAGCCATCGAGTGAGGCTCCCTCTAAGTGAATCGTGCCACTATCGGGCGGGATCACGCCACAGATCAAATTGAACAACGATGTCTTGCCCGCCCCATTCGGACCAATCAGCCCCAGCACCGATCCTGCTTTTAAATCCAGATCAATGGAGTCAGCCACCACAATGCCGCCAAAACTTTTCTGGAGTGCCCGAATTTCAAGGACAGCCATCACACGCCCCCCTGACCAGCGGACCGTTTACCAGCACCGGTCCATAAAGCGGGGGCGGCCAATAATCCCTGAGGCCGCCAAAACATAAAGACCAAAACAAGACCGGTAAAAATCAAACCCTGCAACGGCCCCAAGAGGCCCGGCGGCAAATTAAAGAAGGTGATCACTTGCGGCAGCACTTGTAAAACCAATGCACCCAATACGGGACCATAGGTGGTGCGTATGCCGCCAACCACAACCATCGTCAATACGGCCGAAGATTGCAACAGCCCAAATTGATCTGGCTCAATAAAGCGGAAATAATGCGCATAAAATGCACCCGCAATACCGGCAATGCCCGATCCAATTCCGAAGATCGCAACTTTCACCCAGATTGCATTCCGGCCCAACATAGAAAAGGCCAATTCATCATCTCGCAAAGCCGTCATCATGCGCCCATAGGGCCCTTGCGTTAGCCACCGCACAAACACAACGGTCAGTACCGCCATCAATAAAACAACCCCAACATAAACGCCGCGCCCATAATCCCGGATTAAAAATGCTGGTATATTGGTCAACCCACCCGCACCGCCGATTTCATGAATATGTTTGGCCAGTTCAATTAATCCCAGTTGAAACCCAATACTTGCAATTAACAAATAATCCCCCGATACGCGCAAAGAGGATATGGCCACCAAAGCCGACGCCAAAACAGCCATCAAGCCCCCACTCAGTATGGCCAAGGGAATCGGCATGATTTGATATTTAGCCAACATCGCGGACACATAGGCGCCAATCGCATAGAAAATGGGATGGGCGATCGAAATCAATCCACAATGGCCAATCACCAAATCAAAACTGGAGGCAAGAATAATAAATAAGCCAATTAAAATGAGGCTTGAATAGAGATAATCCATTATGAGCCCTCCTTTGCAGAAGGTTGTGCGGGTAATGGCGCTGCTTGGCGTTTGAGACCTTTGCTCCGCTCAGGAAGTCGAAAGCCGCTCGGAAATAGCACAATCGCAAAGAACAAGAAGGCAAACAGCAAAAAGCCTTGCCAAGCGGAAGGAATAAACAAAATCGAACTATTCTGTACGATACCTAAAATAATGGCTGCTATCACCGCGCCCCATAAATTGCCAATGCCACCCAATATGGTGGCGGCTACTGCAAACAACATCAATTCTGTTGCAGCCGCAGCCTGCACCTGCGCGCGTGATCCGTATAAAAACATTCCAATGGCGACTATCACCCCGGCAATTAACATTGAGAGCATCAAGATTTTATTTTTTTGGATCCCATAAAGCTCGGCCAAATCCGCATTATCTGCAACCGCCAACATAAATTGGCCATGCCGTGAATATCGTAAAAACGCCCACAACATGAGCAAGACTAGAACCGTCACCCCTATAGCTGGCAAATCCCACGCACTGACCGCAATCCCGCCAATCAGCGTCACCGGCCAGAACATGGACGCAAAAATTGTTGTCGGCCATGTACCAAAAATCAGCATGATCGCGTAAGAGATAAATTGCGAAATCACTAAAGTAAAAATAAAAACAAACATTGGTGATGCGCGTCTTTGCCGCAAAACCGCAAAACCATACCGCTCCAATGCATAACTTATCAACAATGCGCCAAGAATACCCGCGGCAAAACCGGCCACTCCCGACCATTCCAAAAAGCGAACAACGACATAAGCAGAATAAAAACCGCAGGTCATGACACCAGCCTGCGCGAAATTAAAAACCTTGTTGACTTTAAGCACCAGCGCAAAGGCTACCGCAAACAGCACAAAATAGCTTGATGTGGCAAAAGAGGTCCACAAAATCTGACTGATCACCACAAAATCAAGCATAATGAAAACCTTTTGTCGTGGGAAGGGAGACCAGCTCCCTTCCCTCAGAGTACCTTATTGGCCAACCACTGCTTTTTTAGTCCATTTGCCATTTTTAACTTCGACAAGATAGACAGGCTTATTCACAGTATGATCTTCCGAAAAAGTCACTTTACCGGTCAGCGGCAAATCAAAAGTTTTGATCGCCAACATTTCCTTGCGGAAATTTTCGCCGGTCGGTGCGATTCCCTTTTTATCTAAAGACGAAAACACTGCTGTGACCAGCGCAGGCGTATCGTAAAGATACTGAGTGTAAGGCAACCCATTGGGAGCGCGACCAACCTCTTTTACCCAGCGATCTACATAATCTTTAACCAGCGGCGAGTCTTCAACACCGGGCGCCAATGAGGTGGCGATCACATTTTCTGCCGCAGCACCCAATTGTTCGATGAGCTTCTGATTATAGATCCCAGAATAAGATGTGATCGGCACTGTGATGCCGAGCTGACGGGCTTGTGCAATCACTTGGGGCGATTCAGCAACCAGACCTTGCAAATGAATGATCTCCGGATTTGCTGCCCGAATTTTCAACAAAGGCCCGGTAAAATCGGTGGCTTTTTGATCATAGGCTTCATAGGCCACAACCTGTCCGCCGGCTTTTGTGAACGTATCTCGATAAACCGTTGCCGAGCCCAATCCGGTTTCATTATTAATGAATAAAACGGCTGCTTTCTTCTTGCCCATATCTTTGGCCGAATAATTGGCAACAGCGCGAATATCCACATCGGCCAGCGGGAAGGTCGTGTAGACATAATCACCAAGCTGACTGATATCCGGTGAATTTGCCCCCACCGATAATTCAACAACCTTATTGTCATTCGCAATCGGGGCAACCGCTTTCACAACACCTGACCAAGCTGTGATGAAAACCGGGACTTTATCAACACTGATCAGCCGGTTGACGGATTGAATGCCCACTTGCGGATCCGCTTGCGTATCCAACACAATCATTTCAAGCGGCTTGCCATTCACCCCGCCCTTTTTATTGATTTCTTCAACGGCCCATTGGGCGGCTTTCACTTGGTCATTGCCATAGGTGGCTTGTCCACCTGTCAAAGGCATCGCCAACCCAAATTTATAGCTTGTCTGTTGTGCAAAGGCGCTGCCCGAGAGCAGTGCTGCAACGATAAGGGCCGTGCCCCCTTGAAAGAGTGATCGTTTGTTCATCCCATTTTCCCTTCTTGATTGCTATTGAGTAAAAAATTTTGATACAGGGTTATGACTTAGGTAGAGAGCGTAGATGCGTTATGACGTCTTGCGTCGTCATAACATCAGCATATTTTTCTGCCATGTCGAATAAATTTACGGCATGAGAGACTTGTGAGCGATCAAACACCGCATCTTCGGGTACAATCGTTCTGAAATTATAGGCAAAGCCATCGACCACAGTACCACGCACACAGCCTGATGTGCTGCACCCTGTCACGATCAACGTATCCGCTTGCACATTGATCAAATAAGACGCCAATGGTGTGCCAAAAAATGCGCTTGGATGTTTTTTCGGCAGCAAAATATCATGCTCTGTTGGCGCAATCGCATCGACAAAATCATAGCCCCGACTTGCAACGCCCATAATGCTCGGAACTTTATCTGACAGCCGCCCCGCATCAAATCCCTGTTTAGGGGACACATAGGGATAAAGCACCGGCCACCCCCGATCCCGAAACAACCCCAACAATGTGCTGATTTGCCCTACCGCGTCCCAGGCGACCTGTCCGCAGGCGGTCGGAAATTCTTTGATCGCATCCCAAAAAGGCATGGGCTTGGTGCCTACGGTGCGATATTGCACATCAATAATCAGCAAAGCAGGACGTTGTCCGAATCCGGTCGAGCGCCCAAATCCGACCGCACGATAAGCGCGCTGTTCCTCTTCTGGAATATAGGCATCCCAAGGCCGTGTGCCCATATCTGCTCCTCCTTATTTGCCGTGCTTTTTACTCTTTGTAGCGCGCTTCCATTGCATCCCACAATGGCTTATTGACGACTTGTTGACGTTCGTCAAAAGAAGCCAACCGATGAGCCACCGCATCCAGCGCGCCATGCTCTTTCAAAGAGCCCAAAACCTCATAAGCCGCCCGCAAAGCCGCTTGCAAGGAGGCATTGGCATAAAGAACACCCGCAAACCCCATCTGCATCAAACGGTCTCGTCCCGGATCTGGTGTTTTGCCCCCGTAAACAATATTGGCGATTTGCGGCACGGGCAGGGTTTTGGCAATCGTTTCCATCTCTTCAAACGACAGGGGCGCTTCCACAAAGGTCGCGTCAGCCCCTGCCTCAATAAAGGCATGGGCGCGTTCAATCGCACCGTCCAAACCGATCGAGGCCCGTGCATCGGTGCGCGCGACAATTTGAAAATCCTGATCCTGTCGCGCATCAACCGCTGCTTTGATCTTCGATACCATTTCAGGCAGGCTGATCACGTCTTTTCCGTTAAAATGACCGCATTTTTTAGGAAAGACCTGATCTTCAATTTGAATGCCGGCTGCACCCGCCCGCTGCAACACTTTCACCGTGCGATGCATATTGACCGGATTGCCAAAGCCAGTATCCGCATCAACCAACAAAGGTAAAGCAACGGCATCACTGATTGCACTGGTTGCGTTGGCAATTTCGGTCAATGTTGTCAGGCCAATATCGGGCGCCCCTAAATGCATATTGGCAATGCCCGCCCCTGTGACATAACAAACATCAAACCCCAAATCCTCAATCACACGCGCAAACATAGCATTGGCTGCCCCAGGAAAAGTGACAGCGCGCTTTTGTCCGAGCAAAGTCTTCAATCGTGTTGTTTGTCGCATGACGAACCCCTAAGCCCTATCCTTAACACAAGGCCATCCTTTCAACAGAGCGCCACCAGCCCACACGCAACAAAGAGCATGGTGAGAAGGAATGATGACACGCGCGTGAGACGTTCCAAAACCGAACAGTTTTCGATCCAATTATTAAGAAGACTTTCATTTTTGACAAGTCCCACGCCAAAATCTGCGCAAAACCAAGCCAAAACCGCGATCTCCGCGCGCCCGAATCATCAAGTCCAACGCGTCAACCAAACAGAGACCGGCAGGAAAAGCTCCCCCATCCTGAATTTTAAGACAATGTCGGATAAATTGCCGCTGCTAGTTTAATAATAATTCCCTCTCAACTTTTCTGAGTTGATTTGGATTGAATGCTTTTTTCAAAATCAAAAAACTTTTAAACGCTTCGAAGCGCTATGCACCTATCACATTCCAGCTCTCTTGATTGAAGCAGAATATCAAAAGCATAAAGCGCTCTCATGAGATCAGTGTCATTCAAGGAAAATTAAATTAAAATGGCGGAGGGAGCGGGATTCGAACCCGCGATACGGTTTCCCGTATACACACTTTCCAGGCGTGCGCCTTCAACCACTCGGCCACCCCTCCGTCGTCCGTGCTTCAGGCGCACGCAAAGCCTTTGTCAGTCGGT
>CAWUMW010000051.1:0-12039 GCA_963923415.1 uncultured Hyphomicrobiales bacterium
TGGGGTGACGATTGTCATCGGGCCTGGCACAGAGATTATTGCAGGTGAAGGCAAATTGCTGACCGCAGGTGGTTTTGACACCCATATCCATTTTATTTGTCCGCAACAAATTGATGAGGCTCTGATGTCGGGGGTCACGTCCTTGCTTGGGGGTGGTACGGGACCTGCAGCGGGCACCAATGCCACCACTTGCACGCCCGGACCGTGGCATTTAGAGCAAATGATCAAGGCGGCTGATGCTTTTCCAGTCAATCTTGGTTTTACCGGAAAAGGCAATGCATCACGTCCTGAAGCCTTGCATGAAATGGTGAAGGCCGGTGCATGTGCGTTGAAGCTGCATGAAGATTGGGGCACGACGCCAGCGGCCATCGACTGCTGTTTATCGGTTGCTGATGAACATGACATTCAGGTGATGATTCACACCGATACACTCAACGAATCTGGCTTTGTGGAAGATACGATTGCTGCCTTCAAAGGCAGGACAATTCATGCGTTCCATACCGAAGGTGCGGGGGGTGGGCATGCGCCAGATATTATTAAAGTGGCAGGGTTGAAAAATGTTTTGCCTTCCTCAACCAATCCGACCCGTCCTTTCACCGTCAATACATTGGATGAACATCTTGATATGTTGATGGTTTGCCATCACCTTGATAGCTCGATCCCTGAAGATCTTGCTTTCGCCGAAAGCCGCATTAGACGCGAGACAATTGCCGCCGAAGATATTTTGCATGACATCGGTGCTCTGTCGATGATGTCCTCCGACAGTCAGGCCATGGGTCGTTTGGGCGAGGTTGTTTTAAGGACGTGGCAAACAGCAGATAAGATGAAAAAGCAACGCGGCTCGTTAAAAGGAGATGCGCGTGCGGACAACAACAGAGTTAAACGTTATCTGGCAAAATACACCATCAACCCGGCCATTGCTCATGGTGTTAGTCGCTATATCGGATCAGTTGAAGTTGGTAAATTAGCAGATCTTGTCTTGTGGTCACCGGCCTTTTTTGGAACAAAGCCGGATATGATTATCAAGTCAGGCACAATTATCGCCGCGCCGATGGGTGACCCCAATGCGTCCATCCCGACGCCGCAACCTGTGCATTATCGGCCGATGTTTGGGGCCTTTGGCAAAGCTCTAACAGCCTCGTCACTGGTTTTTGTTTCGCAGGCAGCGATTGAGGGGCAATTGCATGATCGTATTGGCGTTGAAAAGGCTTTTGTTGCTGTCGAGAATGTGCGTGGTGGTATCTCGAAAGACTCAATGATCCACAATCATGCAACGCCCGATATTGTTGTTGATCCTGAAACCTATTCAGTCACAGCCGATGGCGAATTGCTGGTTTGCGAACCGGCCAGTGAATTGCCTATGGCACAACGCTATTTCCTATTCTAAGGGCGGAACCATCTGATGAATTTCTTCTCCCTTCCATTGATGGTCTGGTTGTCACCTGCCTTTCCGGTGGGAGCCTTTGCCTTTTCGCATGGGCTGGAATGGGCGGTTGAAACAGGTGATGTCCATGATTTACCTTCAGCGTGTACATGGATTGAGGATGTAATGCGCTATGGGTCGGGGCGAAGCGATAGCGTGGCTGCGTCCTTAACCTATCGGATGGCAAGAGAGAATGATGAAGAGGGGTTGCGGGAATTGAGCGAACTTGTTGTCGCTTTGCAACCGTGCGCCGAGCGACGACTTGAAACCCTTGTACAAGGGCAGGCCTTTGCCGCAGCAATTAAATCGGCTTGGTCGCATGATAGATTTGTGACACTGAGTCACTATTGCGGTTCTGATTTGCCTTATCCGCTTGCATTTGGTCTTGCCTGTGCATGCCATGATGTGCCTCTGGCAGACTCTTTGCGCGCTTATGGCTTAGCCTTTGTCAGTAATCTTGTTTCGGCCCTAATTCGATTGGGCCCTTTGGGACAGACAGGTGGCCAACATGTTTTAGCTCAATTGTTGCCTGTGATTGGTGACGTTGCATCGCAAGCTGAGCATGCAAGTTGGAGCGATCTAGGTGGATCGTCTCTTTATTCAGACATTTGTTCTATGCGTCACGAAACACAATATACGAGGTTATTTCGCTCATGACTCAGATATCACATGGACCCTTGCGCGTTGGTATTGGTGGACCAGTCGGTTCCGGAAAAACCGCTCTCATGGAAGCCTTATGTAAAGCAATGGCTTCTCAGTATAATTTATGTGCTATCACCAATGACATTTATACAAAAGAAGATGCAAGGCTACTGACTGTTGCAGGTGCGTTGCCGGAAGACCGCATTATGGGTGTGGAAACCGGAGGCTGTCCTCATACAGCTATTCGAGAAGATTGTTCGCTGAATCTGTCTGCGATTGATGCAATGCAAAAGAAATTTCCTAATCTTGATTTAATCCTGATTGAATCGGGAGGTGACAATCTGGCCGCGACTTTCTCGCCAGAGCTTGCCGATTTAACCATTTATGTGATCGATGTCTCAGGCGGTGAAAAAATTCCACGCAAAGGCGGACCGGGCATTACGCGTTCAGATTTGCTGGTGATTAATAAAATAGACCTAGCGCCTTATGTCGGTGCGAGTCTTGAGGTCATGGATACAGATAGCAAAAAAATGCGTCGTGAACGCCCGTATGTTTTTTCAAATATGCGTTCAGGTGAAGGGGTCGATAAAATTATTAGCTTTATCGAAACAAGGGGCGGATTGAAATTTGCTGCATAATGCTTGTGCGGCCTGTTGTTTTTAATGGAGGAATTTATGATGTTGAAAATCAAATCAGGAATTTGCGTTTTTGCAATCTCGTGCCTTGTATTGTCACCCGCAATGGCGCATGTCACAGATATGGTGCATCATCATGGCTTGGCCGCAGGTGCCCTTCATCCTTTGACAGGCCTTGATCATATTTTGGGTATGCTGACCATCGGGTTATGGGCGGGTTACGTGGGTGGTATCGCTCGGTGGGCATGGCCGCTCGCCTTTGTCGGCTTTGCTGGGTTCGGGGCTTTGGCTGGATATGCAGGCGTTGAAATTCAGGCCCTAGAAATATTGGTTGCGGCAAGTGTTGTAACGCTTGGATTTTTATTGTTCGCTGGGATGCAGATATCTGCTTTATCAGGCGTACTTATCAGCGGTGCAGCCGGTTTTGTTCATGGATATGCTCATGGTGTTGAGATACCATCTGATGTTGCTGCCTCATCATTCTTTGCAGGCTTTTTATTAGCAACAGCTGTGCTGCATGGAGCAGGGCTCTTGATATCCTTCAAGCTGAGCGATGTATTGCGCCGTTTGGTCGGCGCCTTTGTTACGGGTTGTGGTTCTTGTCTCTTGCTTTTGACATTATAAGATCCCAACCATTCGGTTTTCTGTCAAAAATGAATTTTTGGTATGGGGAATTGCGTTGCAAGCGCACCGCGTTATACGATTGATTGAAAATTTTAAAACTCAGAGGTCGAGATTAAGTTGACCCGTCGCTTGCGTTTTTTGTGTTTTTCGCCGGGGCTGTTTTTGACGGCTTCCTAATTTTTGATTAATGCTGCGTGCATCTTCTCTGAACCCTTCAATGCGACGATAGGCACTTAGCCGTAACCTTGCAGCACTGATTGCCGTTGCGTGATCGACAATCGGTTTCGGGTAATGAGACGGCGGGTCTGGTAATAGCCAAGGCTCATGTATCCATTGCAAAGGAATATCTGAAAGTTCCGGCACATAACGACGTATAAATTTGCCTTCGGGATCATGATCGATTGATTGCTTGATTGGATTATATATGCGCACAGCATTAATGCCTGTGACGCCTGATTGCATTTGCAATTGTGCATAATGAATGCCAGGCTCGTAATCGGTAAAAAGTTGAGCAAGATAGGGTGCAGTTTGACGCCAATCGAGCCAGAGATGATAACTGGCAAAGGAGGCCAGCAACGCCCGCATTCGAAAAGTGATCCATCCATTGGCAATTAGACTACGCATAGCGGCGTCAATCAGCGGATAGCCTGTTTGTCCATTCGCCCAAGCGTCGAAATAGTCTTGTCGAAAATTATTTTCCCGCATGCCCTCAAAAGCAGGATGCATGCAGTGCGTTTCAATTGCGGGCTGTTGTTCGAGCTTTTGAACAAAGTGACAGCGCCATGCAAGGCGCGACAAAAATGCCGACAAATTACGGCGAAAAAATTTGGCATGATCATCCTGTAGGTGTGCCAGTTCATTGAGACGTGCCTTTGTCATTTGTTCTATTTCGCGCACTGACAATGTTCCATAGGCGATGTGTGCGCTTAAACGTGAACAATGGCGGGCTGAAATACCTGGCTTGGAAATCGTCATCAAATATTTTTTGCCTCTTTCGTGCAAAAAACTTTTCAATACATGCATAGCCTCAGTACGCCCTCCGCGTTGCACAGACCCAATGGCGTTTCCAAACAACGGATCATTCTTGCTCAGGAGGTGATCGGAGGTGACCACAGGCAAAAATTTCATCGCTTGTGGGCAGGGGATAATTTGATCCGCCATACGTTTGTTGCGTAGATCACTCCAGCCGTCGCGGGATGATAAGCGGCGCACAACACCATGCGAAGGTGTTTCATTCCAGATAATTTGATGCTGTTTGCACCAGGCAAGCACTTGTTTGTCGCGCAGATAAGTCCAAGCATTTCCTGTTTCTTCATGAGACCATAGCGTTATTGTCCCAAAGGTCTGGCGTAAGGTCTCAAGCACCGCACAGGCAGAACCAATTCGGATCTGCAAAGTACCACCAAGCGCTTGAAATGCAGATTGAAGATCGATCAAACTGTCATGAATAAAGTGCCAATGCCGCCATGACGTATCAGGCAAAGCCCAATAATCAGGTTCGATTATATACAGCGGAACAATTGGGCCGCTTTGTGCAGCACCTGCCAAAGGCGCATGATCTTCAAGCCGTAAATCCCGTTTGAACCAGACAATATTAACAGGCGTTTGATACGCAGAAACTCTCATTTTTCACGATCTTTTTCAGCCACACGCCATAACGTGTTACTCATTTAGTAGGTTGTTTTGTCATTTTAAAGGATTGGATAAAAGAAAGCATGCATCTCTACATGACATTATGGCAATCCGTATAGATATGACATTTACCGGAACTGCAGGAAGTTGCTTGCCAGTCCCTAGAAAAACCTACCAGGCCAGGATTCGCTTGCTCTGCAGCAAGGGTCTGCGCGCGATCTTACCGTGCCACTGGACAGAAGCACACAGAGGGACGAGACAACACTAACAGCCAAACACGGTCAGTTTTATGCGTCCACGCATGTAAGCCGGTGTCATGATAGGCCAATCGAGAAGCCATCGCGTCTGACATCTGTAATAACCCCAAAAATAGGAAATTTTTCATATTGACAGAGACTTCGATTTGATCTTCAATCCAAAACGTTTTGGTAATTTCTTTGCCTGGTGCGATTCAACGAGGTTTTGAGCCCATCTGGATATAAAAATGTTAACAATCAAAGAGTTAGCACAATCCTTAGGCTTGTCGATTACGACTGTGTCCCGGGCTTTGGATGACTATACCGATGTATCGGTTGCCACCCGACAAAGGGTCAGGGAAGCCGCAGAGGCATCAGGTTACCGTCCGAATGCTGCGGCGCGCAGATTGCGTCGTGGTCTTGCAGAAGTCGTCACGATAGTCCTGCCGACGGATCATGGTCGCTTCGACGAGCCGCTTTATATTGAATTATTGGCCGCCATGGGCCCCCATTTCGCTAAGGCTGGCTATGATGTGACCTTGTTGGCTGCTCCCCCGGGTGATGAGGAGCTTAAAACCTATCGCAGGATTGTAGAAGGGCGACGCGCAGATGGGATTATTGTCGTTCGGGCCCGCCGTGACGATGCGCGCATTCGTTATCTTCTCTCCACCGACATGCCTTTTGTTGTCATGGGGCGTTCGGAGATCAAAGGCGCTTATGCATGGCTGGATGGTGATGGCAAAGAAGCATTCAGGACCGCTACACGCCACTTGCTGGATCTTGGCCATCAGCGGATTATGCATTTGGCTGCACCATCGGCTTTTACCTTCGCTACCTTGCGTCGAGAAGGGTATGAAAAAGAAATGCTCGGAGCAGGATTAATCCCTTGTACAACAGAAACAATCGCAGACTCAGAGCCAGCTTTTAATGTGGCTTTGGAAATTTTGTCCAAAAAAGAGCGGCCGACGGCGATACTCTGCGCAACCGATAAAATGGCCTATGGCGTATTGAAAGCTGCCCGCGATTTGGGGCTTTCAATTCCGCGTGATCTGTCCGTCATTGGGCATGACAACTTGCCGGCATCGTCAACGACAGAACCCGCTTTAACAACCATGGAATTACCACTTACTGACGCAGGTGCTCGGCTTGCAAACTTACTGTTGCACGCAATCAAGGCGCCTGAGCCAAAGCCATCCCTTGATATTTTACCCGTGCGATTCATCGAACGCGCTTCGACCGCACCGCCGTTTCACCAATAGTATCGATCAATTTTTACACAGCACAACTTATAAGGGAGATTGAATATGCGTCATTCCATACTAAAGGGCAGTATTGCAGCACTATTGGCGTTGGGTACAGCTGTTGTCATGCCTGAGGTCAAAGCACAAGATTTGATCTTTCTCTCGACTCAATTGCGCCCAATCGATGAGGCACAAAAGGTTCGGGACGTTATTCTGAAAGGCGCACCAAAAACAAGCTATGTGGTTGATGAGCCCTCTCCCTTTACCGTGCGGATGAAAGCTGAAGTCGAAGCCAACAAGCATACAATCAGTCTGTTGGGCGCATTGCATGGCGAGCTTCAGCCTTTGTTGCCGATGGGTGCGCTTGAGCCTATCGATGACATTGCAGCCACCTTAAAAGAGAGAGGTATTCCTGCAGGCCTCATGGATCTTGGGAAACTTGGCACCGCGCATCAAATGTATATCCCTTGGATGCAGGCAACCTATGTGATGGTCGTCAATAAAAAGGCGTTGCCTTTCCTGCCTGCAGGTGCCGATGTCAATGCCTTGAGCTACCAGCAACTTGCCGAGTGGGGCAAAGCAATGAACGAGAAGACCGGACAGCGGCGCATTGGTTTTCCTGCCGGCCCAAAGGGGCTCTTTGCCCGCTTCCTGCAAGGCAATCTCTATCCGTCCTATACCGCATCCATGGTATCGGAATATCGGTCTGCTGACGCAGAGGCCATGTGGAATGATTTCAAAGCAATCTGGGCACAATCAAACCCCAATTCAAGTTCTTATGATTTCATGCAAGAACCGTTAATGGCAGGCGAAGTCTGGGTTGCATGGGATCATATTGCAAGAGTGAAGGATGCCTTGCAGCAAGCACCCGCCGATTATCTGGTTGTTGCACCGCCTGCTGGCCCTAAAGGTCGCGCTTATATGCCGGTTATTGCTGGACTGGCCATTGCAAAAGGTGCTCCTGACCGGAAAGGCGCGGCAGAGTTGATTGCGCATCTGACCAAGCCGGAGACGCAAGTCATCACTGCGGCTGAGGTCGGCTTCTTCCCCGTGGTGAATGCGGCTTTGCCTGCTCATCTTTCACCAGGTGTCAAATTACTTGCCGAAGGTGTCGCTAAAACTCAATCGGCTAAGGATGCGCTTGTTGCCCTATTGCCTGTCGGGCTTGGTGACAAGGGGGGCGAATTCAACAAGGTCTATGTTGATACATTCCAGCGCATTGTCTTGCGTAACGAGCCAGTGCGTGCAACCCTTGATGCACAAGCCGAGACCATGCGTGCCATTATGACCACAACCAAAGCCCCTTGCTGGGCACCGGATAAAGTGAGCGATGGGCCTTGCCCCGTTAAATAAACAAAGAACAGTGCGGCCTGCAAAGGCCGCACAAACCGAAAAATATACCCCCTCCGGTTACAACATCATGCCGATATCGCGCTGGCTTCCTTATGCACTGATTGCTCCAGCCATAGTGTTTCTGGCGGCTTTTTTTGCAATGCCATTGGTGCAGACCATTGCCTTGTCTTTTGATGGGGCCGGGGGGGATGTGCTTGGCCATTACAAGCGCATGGTCAATGATTTGAATTTTGACATATCATTGCGCAATACATTTTTACTGGTGCTGACTGTTGTTCCTTTGCAAATGGTTCTTGCCATTGCCATGGGCCTGATATTGCAGTCCTTGCAGAAAGGACGCGAGATCGTGCTGTGGATCTGGACGATCCCGCTTGGCGTCTCCGATTTGGCGGCAGGACTTGTATGGTTGGCGATTTTACAAAATACAGGTTATTTTAATTCTTTCTTGTTTAGCCTTGGCATTATTGACGGGCCCAAAGCCTGGCTTAACAATGAAACCCCTTTGACATTATTTCTGGCTGTGGTCGTTGCTGAAATCTGGCGCTCAACGGCGGTAGTCCTGGTCATCATTGTGGCGGGATTACAACTGATCCCCAAGGAGTTTGGAGAGGCTGCCGAAATTTTTGGTGCCAGTCGTTGGCAGAAATTATACCGCGTGACCTTGCCGATGTTGAAGTCCTCGATCCAGTCAGCACTGATCTTACGCACGGTTCTTGCCTTCGAAGTTTTTGCAGCCGTTTACGCAATCGGCGGGCGCAATATTCCTGTGTTGGTTGGTGAAGCTTATGTCTGGCAACGAGAAAACCAAAATTATAGTGTTGCAGCCGCTTATGCCGTGCTCATCATGGTGATTTCACTGCTGGCAACAGCTGTTTACTTATATCTTTTGCGCCAGAAGCCGGAGGCGCAGGCATGATGGCATCAAGATCAAAACCCTTTCAAACATGGCTTTATGGGTCAGCGATCGTGCTCCTATGCGCGTGGGTTTTATTGCCGATTTTTTTGGTGGGACTGGGTGCGTTTGGCGGGCGTCCTGCTGTGTATCAATGGCCCAAAACCTTATGGCCTGCATCTCTCTCATTCGACCAACTTGTTCTTTTTCTCAAGATCGATGGGGTGTGGACGGCGACACTAAATTCTATCATCGCAGCCAGTCTCACGATGGCCTTTGCCTTGGCGTTAGGAGCACCAGCCGGTTATGCTTTGGCACGTTTTTCTTTCCGCGGCGCGGCGCTGTTTCGGATCATGATTTTACTGACCCGCGCCTTTCCTCTTGCAATTTTGGCGCTCCCCCTGACGGTGCTTTTCATCAAAGCAGGGCTCTATGATACGGCCTTTGGGGTTTCCTTGGTTCATACGGCATTGGCTTTGCCCTTTGCGACCATGATTACAGCAAGCCTGTTTGCCGGTATCCCGCGTGAGTTGGAAGAAGCGGCATGGGTATTTGGGTGTACGCGCTGGCAAGCCTTTGTTAAAGTTGTATTGCCTCTTGCTTTGCCAGGCATGGCGGCGGCGGCCATTTTTGCCTTTGTCATATCGTGGAATGAGGTCTTTGCTGCCTCTGTTTTAACAGTACAGCAGCGCACACTCACGGCCTATCTCTTAACGGTCTTATCTGAATCACCCTTACACTACCGCTTTGCTGGAGGTTTCATCCTGATTGTTCCTTCGGTCATTTTTATTTTCGCGGTGCGCCGCTATTTATTCGCCCTTTGGGGCGTCACCAGCCGTTGAGGGAAGGTAAGAGGCATGGCTGCGATCATACTCGAGGGGATCAGCAAGAAATTTGGTTCAGCGGTGGCTCTGTCGTCACTCAATCTGACGGTGAGTGATGGCGAATTTGTTGCATTGCTCGGACCATCCGGATGCGGCAAAACCACTTTATTGCGCATTATCGCAGGCTTAGAAAGCCGCAGCTCAGGCCGTGTCATGATCGGGGATCGTGATGTCTCTGACTTGCCTCCTGCCAAGCGCGGTTTGGCCATGGTCTTTCAGAATTACGCAGTCTTTCCCCATCTGAATGTATATGACAATGTAGCCTTCGGCCTTAGAATGCAAAAGCGTGATGAGGCTTTGATCGAAAAGCAAGTCAAGCGGGCAGCTGATTTGTTGCAAATAAATCCTTATCTTGATCGTTATCCGGCAAAGCTATCTGGAGGACAGCGGCAACGTGTGGCTGTTGCGCGCGCATTGGCAGTTGAGCCACAAGTGTTGTTAATGGATGAACCCTTGTCAAATCTTGATGCTTTGCTCAGACTCGACATGCGCGCTGAGTTAAAAAATATTTTGCGCGAAGCGGGGACTACAACTCTTTATGTTACGCATGACCAGACCGAAGCGATGGGTCTGGCTGACCGTATCGCAGTGATGCATCACGGGGTGATTGAGCAAATCGATCATCCCACAGCCCTATATGCAAAACCCGCAAGTCAATTTGTCGGTAGTTTTGTTGGCTCACCGCCAATGAATTTTTTATCTGCGACAGCATCAGGCGGCACAATTCGGTATGCGGATCAAGTCTTGCTTGTTGACCAAGACGGACCTTTGCTGCTGGGTTTTCGTGGGGAGGATGTGCAATTGGTGGCAGAAGATCACGGTATGAAATTCGTTGTCTCGGTTGTCGAGCCGATGGGCTCTCATCTTCTGGTGACCGGAACAATCGACTCTCAGCGCATTCGCGTGGTGACACCAGCGCAAGCAAAAATTTCAAGAGGCGACGCTTTAGGGATTCGTCTTGATCGAGATCGGGTGGTGATCATGGATGCCATCACAGGAAAAATTTTGCCGGAAAGGCATAGCTCATGACGACGCAGAAGCAAAAACCTGAACCTTTGAGCCACGACCAATGTACAAGACTGGCGTATGACATTTTAAAAAGAAATGATCGTGGCGGTTACACGGTTCCTAATCATTCTGTTTATCCTTTTCAATGGAATTGGGATTCAGCTTTTGTCGCCATGGGTTTTGCTTGTTTTGACACGGAAAGAGCCTGGGTAGAACTTGAAACACTATTCAAAGGCCAATGGTCTGACGGAATGGTTCCAAGCATTGTTTTTCACAGCGATGCAGACCATTACTATCCCGGCCCGTCCGCTTGGGGAACCAGTCATCAACCGCCCACTACCGGTATTACCCAGCCTCCTGTTGCAGCAACCGCAGCCCGTAAAATAGTTGAGAGCGCACATGATCATAAGCAAGCCTTGCGAAAGGCAAGCGCTATATTTGATTCATTATTTGCCTCGCATCAGTGGTGGCATACGATTCGTGATCCGGATCAGACTGGTTTGGTAACAGTTGTTCACCCTTGGGAGACCGGGCGTGATAATTCTCCTGATTGGGATGCCCCCCTATCAGCCATTACGCCGCGTCTCGATGTTTCGGGATTACGCAAAGACAACAAAATCGTTGATCCGTCCGAGCGCCCCACCGATCTGTTTTATAATCGTGTCATGACCTTGGTGGAGGAAGCACAAACACTTCACTGGGATGGCTTGGCGGTTGCACGAAACCTGTCGATGCGTGTTTGTGATCTGGGGATTCAGTCAATTCTGTTGCGCGCTGATCAGGATTTGCTAGCGCTCGCCGGACTCATTGGTAGGGCACAGGAAGCAAGCCATTTAAAAGCGTGGATTGATCAGTCAACCAACGCCTTTGCAAAATTAAAGGCGCAGGATGGCAGCTATCGCTCGCTTGATCTCATCACCGGACAATTAGCGCCATGTGCTACGTCTGCTTCTTTCCTTCCTCTTTACGCGCGCGCCGCCACACAGGATGATTGCCGCGTCATGGTCGATCTGCTCTCTCAATGGCAAAAACAGACCCCCTTTTTAGTCCCAAGTTCTGATCCTTACCATGAAAGCTATGATGCAAGGCGCTATTGGCGAGGCCCCTTGTGGACTGTCGTCAATCGAATGATTTATGACGGTCTAATGCATTATGGCTGTAAAGATGTGGCCGATCAGGTGAAGTCCAAAAACGCTGAATGCATTCTCAATCATGGCTTTCGTGAAGCCTTTGATCCGCGCACAGGTGAAGGGCTAGGCGGGCATGATTTTTCATGGACTGCGGCCATGTGGCTGGAATGGTTGTTAGGTTCGGGATGAAATCACATGATATAAATACTTAAGATGTTTTTGATGTGGTTTTTTAAGGTCTGATCTTAACATAGCCCAGAAAATTCTTATAGTTCATAGCCTTGGAATGATATCAATTTATGCCTGCCTTTGTTACCATTGTCTAAAGTTAAAACAGTT
>CAWUMW010000052.1:0-11851 GCA_963923415.1 uncultured Hyphomicrobiales bacterium
CACTGACTCATGGGCTTCGCTAGTCACTAGCCCTATGGATAAAGCGGATCGAGCCGTTCGATCAACGCCTTATCGAAAACGTGTCATATCAAATAGGTTTATTTCATGGGAAAGCCGGTCGAACCGCCGTCAGGTCATGGCGTGACGAGCATCAATCTGCGCGAAGCATTAGAAGAGCGCTATCTGGCTTACGCCTTATCCACCATCATGCATCGCGCTTTACCAGATGCGCGGGATGGTTTGAAGCCCGTGCATCGGCGCCTACTGTTTGCCATGCGGTTGTTAAAACTCGACCCCGGTGCGGCCTTTAAAAAATGCGCACGTGTCGTCGGGGATGTGATTGGTAAATATCATCCGCATGGCGACCAATCGGTTTATGATGCTTTGGTCCGCCTCGCACAAGATTTTGCCCAACGCTATCCATTGGTTGATGGACAAGGGAATTTTGGCAATATCGATGGCGATAATGCCGCTGCGATGCGTTATACCGAAGCGCGGTTGACGGATGTCGCGCGCCTTTTGCTTGAAGGGCTTGATGAAAATTGCGTCGACTTCCGTGAAACCTATGATGGGTCGGAAGAAGAACCAATTGTCCTGCCTGCGGCATTCCCGAATTTGCTGGCGAATGGCTCACAAGGGATCGCCGTCGGCATGGCAACGTCCATCCCGCCGCACAATGTCGCTGAATTATGTGATGCGTCGCTCTATTTGATTAGCCATCCAAAAGCCAGCGTTGACCACTTGCTTGAATTTGTGCATGGACCAGATTTTCCGACCGGTGGCATTATCATTGATACAGCAGAAAGTATTGCGGAAACCTACCGAACTGGCCGTGGTGGTTTTCGTGTGCGCGCGCATTGGGTGAAAGAAGACTTGCCGCGTGGCGGCTATCAAATTGTTGTGACTGAAATTCCGTGGCTTGTTCCGAAATCACGGTTGATCGAAAAAATTGCCGAACTTATTAACGATAAGAAACTGCCCTTCTTGGCCGATGTGCGCGATGAATCGGCGGAAGATGTGCGCATTGTTTTCGAGCCGCGCAACAAAACACTTGATCCTGTTTTATTGATGGAATCGCTATTCAAGCTGACGGAGCTTGAAAGTCGCATCTCCATGAATATGAATGTGTTGACCTCTGGTCTTGTTCCGAAAGTGCTCAATCTGAAAGAAGCACTGCGGGAATGGCTTGATCACCGCCGGGTGGTCTTGCAACGCCGCACCAATCATCGTCTTGGCCAAATCGCACGCCGCCTTGAAATTCTCCAAGGCTTATTGGTGATTTATCTCGATCTCGATAAAGTTATCAAAATTATTCGTGAAAAAGATGAGCCGAAAGCAGCGTTGATGAAAGCTTTCCAACTCACAGAAATTCAAGCTGACGCCATTTTGAATACGCGCTTGCGCTCATTGCGCAAATTGGAAGAAATGGAATTAAAACGCGAACTCTCTAACCTGACAGAAGAGCAGAAGCGGCTTGATGCTTTGATGGCCAGTGAAGCGGCGCAATGGAAAAACATCAGTGCACAAATCCGTGACGTGAAAAAGATTTACGCGCTTGATACAGAAATTGGTGCGCGGCGAACAGATTTTGCTGAACCACCTGAAACCAGTGGCATTGATCTCACTGAAGTTTTGGTTGAACGCGAACCTCTGACCATTGTTGTCACCGAAAAAGGATGGATCCGCGCTCTCAAAGGTCATTTACAAGATTTATCCTCGCTTCAATTTAAAGGCGATGACGGGTTAAAAATCTCATTCCATAGCGAAACCACGGCTAAAATTTTAGTCATGGCGACGGATGGAAAAATCTACACCTTGGACGCCTCAAAATTACCGGGCGGACGTGGCTTTGGTGATCCCATTCGCTTGATGGCCGATATGGATGAAAGCGCTGAAATCGTCCATGTCTTTGCGCATAAGCCTGGGCAAAAATATTTGATTTCCTCTAATATAGCGCGCGGCTTTATCCTCTCATCCGATGATATGGTGGCCAATACCCGCAAAGGGCGGCAAGTGCTCAACCTTGATGCGGGCGAAACGGCCAAGCTGCTGGTGCCTGTTGAAGGGGATATGCTGGCGATTATTGGTGAAAATCGCAAATTGCTGATTTTTGCCCTCGATCAAATTCCTGAAATGACGAGAGGCAAAGGGGTTCGCCTGCAAAAATACAAAGACGGACATGTGATCGATGCCAAAACCTTTGTTCACAAAGAAGGACTGACATGGCTTGATACATCTGGTCGGACATGGACAGTGCCCAAAAGCGAGTTACGCGACTGGATTGGCAATCGTGCGGAGGCTGGTCGCCTGCCGCCAAAAGGATTCCCAAAATCAAGCAAATTTAGCTGATCCTGTCATTGAAGGCTTTATTCTTGTAGGCTTAAACCGTTATTCGCTGACTTCACTCTTTTGGCTGCTCTGCCAGCCTTCGGGGGTCAGGTGCTCTTGTGGCATGAAGCGCGCTTTGTAATCCATTTTAGACGAGCCTTCGACCCAATAGCCAAGATAGGCATAAGGCAAACCCATGCGTCTGGCCTGCTCAATCTGATCTAAAATCATAAAGGTGCCTAAACCCCGCTCTGGATAATCGACATGATAAAAAGCATAGACCAGCGATAGGCCATCCTCCAACACATCGACTAAGGTCATGCCCAAAAGAGGGCCCTCACCCTCACCTGTGAGATATGTATTTTCGCCACGCAGCCGATATTCTACAATATGCGTCTTCACATAAGAGTCTTCGATCATCATGGCATAATCGAGCAAACTCATATCTGCCATGCCACCATCAGCATGTCGGCTTTCTAAGTAATATCGGAACAACTCATATTGCTCGACGGTGGGTTTGTTTTCTTTTGCACAGCCAATTAAATCGCTATTACGCTTGATAAGTTTTCGCATCGAGCGATGCGGTTTGAAGTGATCCACCGGAACACGAACCGATACACAAGCCTGACACGCATCACAGGCAGGCCTATAGGCAATGGTTTGCGAACGCCGGAAACCATTTTGGCTGAGCATATTATTATAGTCATCAGCCCGTTTCCCGATCAGATGAGCAAACACTTTCCGCTCAGTTTTTTTTGGCAGATAGGGGCAAGGACCGGGCGCGGTCAAATAAAACTGCAAGCCTTCACGTTGATGTGTTGTCACGCCCCCCTCCCCCGATTTTTAGAGAACAAAACGGATGGAACGAACGAGTATGGTCTGCGTTAGTAAATCATGAGCCAGTCGGTTATCTGACCGAAACAAGCCAAACAATAATATGATCGGGGTGAAGCAATAATTCAGCAGATAAAATAAAACGGCATGCACAGCCCCAACGAGAAAACTCACGCGCGCGCCATCCACCATCCGCATTTCAATCCCAACCAAGCGCATGCCCCATGTGGCACAGGCCGGACCCGACAAGGTCAGACCATTATAAAACAACGCAACCAAAGGAAGCATGATGGGCACCAACAGCCATGTAAGACCGAAGGTGAAAAACCCTAAAAAACTGGCCACGACCACATAAAAGACCACAAGCAGTCCGATGAAAAACAAATCCACCAAAAAGGCCAATAAACGCGAGGCGAGGCTTGAAACCTGCGGCCCCACATCAAAACGTTGAAAATTGGGGGGAATGATTTCTATCGGATCAACGGACATTCAAAAACTCCTTTATCCCGCCAGGATCCATCTTGGCAGGATCAATCTTGGCAGGCTCTCGTCTGCATTGTAAAACAAAGCCCGGTTTTTTGAAAGATTCGTTCTTAACTGGTTGTAAAATGATCACATTAATCCCACGGCCATCTCATGATGGCCTATCAAGGCGCTCCGTTGTTCAAACTCTCTTTGGCACCACTGTTTTTGCCAGCTTGGGTCTATCAGGCTGCGTAAGCCTGCCCAAAAGCCGCTATCCAGCCCACGATGTCAGCCAAGAGGCATTAGAAGGCATTAATGCATTTAGGGCTGAAAATGGCCTGTCACCGCTAAAAATCGATCCGGGTTTAATCGAACTTGCCAAAGATCAGGCGGGGGTTATGGCGCATCGCCAGCATCTTTCCCATGAAGTGGATGGAAGTTTTGAAAGCCGGATGAACCAAGGTGGTTTTAAAAAACAAGTTGGGGCTGAAAATGTCGGCGCCGGCCATAAAGATGTCGCAGACACGTTAGCCGCTTGGCAGCGCTCACCCGGCCATCGCGCTAATCTCTTGATGCCAGACGCTATTCGCTTTGGAATGGCCAAAGCGGAAGCGCAAGAGAGTCGCTATAGGCTCTATTGGGCTTTGATTGTTGCGGGAAAATAAGTGATGTCATTGTTTGTGTTGAGACACAGTTGGTCTTACATTAAAGCCTAAAGAAGCAGACTATCCTGCAAGCCGATGCGCCCGAGAGTCTTTTATGTCCAATCCTATCATATCCTTTGTCTCGCTTGGTTGCCCTAAAGCCCTAGTGGATAGTGAGCGGATCATCACCCAATTGCGGGCCGAAGGCTATGAGCTTTCAAAAAGCCATATTGGGGCGGATGCCGTGATTGTGAATACATGTGGCTTTCTCGATAGCGCCAAAGCGGAATCGCTTGCAGCCATCAGTGATGCGATGGCGCAAAATGGCAAAGTCATCGTCACGGGATGCATGGGCGCCGAACCTGATGCCATTCTCAAAGCCCATCCCGATATTGCCGCTGTCACAGGCCCGCAAGCTTATGAAAGTGTCATGGCGGCCGTGCATCGTGTTGCGCCCCCTTTGCATGATCCCTATCTGGATCTCGTGCCTGATCAAGGGATTAAACTCACCCCGCGCCATTATGCCTATTTGAAGATTTCGGAAGGCTGCAACAATCGCTGCAGTTTTTGCATCATTCCAAGTTTACGCGGGGATCTGGTATCGCGCCCTTTGCATGAGGTCATGCGCGAGGCAGAAAAGCTGGTCAAAGCGGGGGTGAAGGAAATTCTAGTCATCTCGCAAGACACATCAGCCTATGGGCTTGATTTAAAATATGCGCCTTCGCACTGGCAAGGACAAGACTATCAAACACGGTTTTTAGATTTAGCCAAAGCTTTGGGCGAATTGGGTGTCTGGGTCAGACTGCATTATGTCTATCCCTATCCGCATGTTGATGATGTCATTCCGCTGATGGCGGAAGGAAAAATTCTGCCCTATCTCGATATCCCTTTTCAACATGCGTCCCCCAAAGTTCTCAAAGCCATGCGGCGTCCCGCCCATCAAGAAAAAACCCTTGAGCGCATTAAACAGTGGCGCAGCATCTGTCCTGATTTGGCACTTCGCTCGACATTTATTGTCGGTTTCCCCGGTGAAACCGAAGAAGACTTTCAAGAGTTATTGGCGTTTCTGGATGAGGCTAAATTGGAACGGGTGGGATGTTTTCCCTATGAACCAGTCCAAGGCGCTAAAGCCAATGACTTAGGACTGGAACAGCTGAGCGATGAGATCAAGAAAAATCGGTTTGCGCGATTTATGGAGCGCCAGCAAGCAATCAGCAACAAGCGTTTAGCCTCACGGATTGGCCGCCGGATTAAGGTCTTGATCGATGAGGGGGGGAGCACGCAATCCATCGGGCGTTCACCATGGGATGCGCCAGAAATTGACGGAAGGGTTCATATCACCCATCGCCGTCCTTTGCGCACAGGTGATCTCGTCACAGTTAAAATAGAGCGATCAGATGCCTATGATCTCTATGGTCAGGCTGTTTGATCTAACAAAGATTTAAAGATAGCGGCTATAAAAGATTGTCGTGAATCTGGCTCTTGAATGCCGCGCGGTCCATAGACATGACGCTCAAGAAAATAACCCGTTAATTTAAATCCATTGGCAAGGTCATCCGCATTGGGCGGGGCAAATCCATGATCAACATGCAACAGAAATGCAGGTAAGACCAACAGACGATCTTGCCAAGGCGTCGCAGCGTGGCGGCTGGCTGCACGCCCTGTCTTTGGCGAAACAAAAGCCAGATCCTCATGCCCACCCGTTAAGGCGCATTCTGTTAAATCCAACCCAAAACCCAATTCGGTGAGAATTTGCAATTCAAACCGAATAATAAGCGGAGCCGAGAGGCGCGGATCACATAGCCGCTCCAATACAATTTGCAATGCGTTATAGAGCCCTTCATAGGGATCACGCTCTGGCAACAAGCGAATTAAGCCACATAGATGCCCCAAAGCAAACAAAGCCGAAGAATGGCTCATATATTGAGCAGCCCGCATGGCCTTGGCTTCTATTTTATAGTCCCCGAGGTGATCTTCAATGCGAGCCCGCCAATCGGCCAAAACCTCATTGCCCATTTGCAAAAGCGGCTGCATGCGTTGAGAGCGGCCACCACGCACAAGTCCAAGATGCCGCCCATGTTGGCGCGTTAACAATTCAATGATGGCACTGGTTTCACCGTGCCGTCTCACACCGACAATGATCCCTTCATCCTGCCAGTGCATCGACCTTGCCTTTATTTATTCTTTAGGAAATTCCAGTCCCATTTCACGATAACGTTCCGGGTCATTCGACCAATTCTCTCTGACTTTAACAAACAGAAACAAATGAACCGGACACTCTGCAGCCTCCCCGATTTCACGACGCGCTGCTGCTCCAATCGCCTTGATACCTTGTCCCTTTTCGCCCAATATAATTTTACGTTGGCTTTCGCGTTCTACATAAATGGTTTGCTCAATGCGGGCCGATCCATCTTTGAGAGTTTTCCAATCAGTCGTTTCAACGGTTGAACGGTAAGGCAATTCATCATGTAACCTTTCAAATAATTTCTCGCGGGTTATTTCAGCGGCCAACATGCGTAAAGGAACATCCGACACTTCATCAGCAGGAAACAGCCACGGACCTTGCGGTAGCAATTCAGCCAAACGTTGGCGCAACTGTTCTAAGCCATCACCTTTAAGAGCAGAGATCATGAATGTGTCTTCAAATGACATCATTTGATTGAGTGTTTCAGCAATGTTGAGCAATTTTGAACGTTCGATCAAATCAATTTTATTCAAAATCAAAATCTTCTTTTGCCGCAGATCCTGCATCCGCGATAAAATCGCTTCACTTTCTTCGTCAGGCCATTTGCGGACATCAATCAAAAGACAAATCAGATCTGCATCCCCGGCCCCACCCCATGCGGTCGTCACCATAGCACGTTCCAGACGGCGCTTTGGGGCAAAAAGCCCTGGTGTATCCACTAAAATGATTTGCGCATTGTTGTGCATGCAAATGCCCCGCACAAGCGTTCGGGTTGTTTGTACTTTGCGAGAGACAATGGATACTTTCGCCCCCACTAAAGCATTGACCAGAGTGGACTTGCCTGCATTCGGCGCACCAATTAACGCAACATAGCCGCAAATCTGTGCGGCTGCGGGATCATGTTCAACCATGCTGGTCCTCATTGTGCGAGGCAGTGTGATGATGCCCCAATTGGTTCAAAAAAGCCTGCGCGGCATTTTGCTCGGCAACCCGCTTTGAGGGGCCTTCCCCAAAAGCGCTGCCATGATCTTTGACTGTAACGGTTATTTTAAAAATTGGTTTGTGATCAGGCCCTGAACGTCCAACAGCCTGATAAGTCGGCGTGCCTAAGGATAGTCCTAACGCCCATTCTTGCAAGGCAGATTTAGCATCGCGCCCTGCACCATCTTCTTGCAACAAACGGTCTGAGAAACTTTTTTCGACCAGCTGATAAGCGGCTTCAAAGCCCCCATCAAGCCAAACAGCCGCAATGATAGCCTCGCAGACATCCGCCAAGATGGCTTCCCGGTTCCGCAAACCTGATCGGCGCTCAGCCTGCCCAACCCGCAAATGCGAAGCCACTTGCCACATCCGGGCAATATCGGCACAGGTTTCACGCCGCACCAAGGCACCAAGCCGGCGCGATAAATAGCCTTCGCTTTCTTGCGGAAAATTACGATAGAGCAAATCAGCAATGATCAAGCCTAAAACCCGATCTCCTAAAAATTCTAGTCTTTGATAATGCGGGTCGTTATCCTTTGGACCAGATAATGCGCTGACATGTGTCAAAGCCTGATGCAAGACGCTGAGGTTTTTAAACTGATAACCTAAGCGCTCCTGAAGCTCTTTATCAGCGGGATCTGATCGGCTCATCGCTTCCTTCACCGCACAGAATTAAAAATGCGAGAGGGCCGTAAGGCCCAAGGCCAATTCCAAATCTGCCAACCAGCTGTGCCTTCCTCAATCGAGAAAAATAAAATCGTTGCGCGTCCTTCAAGATTTTCAAATGGCACAAAGCCCACTCCCCCCTCTTTCTCGGGGACACGACTATCGAGCGAATTATCGCGATTATCACCCATCATGAAATAATGTCCGGGCGGCACTTCAAAATCAGGCGTATTGCGCCCCATCATATTGCCGAACATATCAAGTTCCTGCGCAATATAACTGACACCATTGGGGAGCGTTTCACGATAAAGCGTGGCTCTGTCACGATAACCCGCTCCCGCTGATACGTCTTTTTTGCCGATCAATTCTTTTTTGACGGGGGTACCATTGATGTGCAAATGACCATTGATCATCCGAATATGATCGCCCGGCATACCAATGACCCGTTTGATATAATCAGTGGAATTATCGCGCGGCAATTTAAACACGACCACATCACCGCGCTCGGGCTCTTTGCCCAGTATACGCCCTTCAAATAAATCAGGACTGAACGGGAATGAGTGTTTGGAAAAACCATAGCTATATTTTGAAACAAATAAATAATCGCCCACCAGCAATGTCGGGATCATTGAGCCAGAAGGAATATTGAAGGGCTGGAAGAGAAAGCTACGCACCACAAGGGCAATCAAAAGCGCTTGGGCAACGACAATCACCGTTTCAACAACTTCACTCCAAGCAGAGGATTCTGCACTCTTATGATCGGTCTCGCTCATCGACTCTCTTTCAGGCTCTCACTGGATGGATCTAAAACCATAATGATTTGGGAACTTATCTTAAACCGTGCTTTGCTGCTTCGCAACAAAGTGGCTTTAAACCTCAATTGATCACGCATTTTTTCGTGCTTCAAGAATCACATGTGCTTGCGCGAGTGGCGGCTCATCGGTGATTGTCAGATGGATGACCATATGATGATCGGCTGGGGTCAGCTTGTCCAATTGCGTTTTAGCACCACCCGTTAAAACCAAAGTGGGCTGGCCTGAGGGTAGATTGACGACCCCAATATCACTCAAAAAAACACCGCGGCTGAAGCCTGTACCTAAGGCTTTTGCACATGCCTCTTTTGCAGCAAAACGTTTGGCCAAGGTAGGCGCCATGGATGTCCGGCGCGCAGCCTTTTTGCGTTCAGTTTCCGTAAAAACGCGATTGAGAAAACGCGCTCCAAACCGTGTCAAGGCTTTGTCAATGCGCCGAATATCACACAGATCGGACCCGATGCCGATAATCAAGGCTTAAACCCGCTGTGCATAGCCGCGCGCAATCGCAGCTTTCATTTTTTGGATCACCTGTGGCAAACCATCAAAGATGGATTCACCAATCATGAAATGTCCAATATTCAGTTCCGCAACTTGCGGTAAAGCGGCCATCTGGGTGGCGGTGGTGTAATCAAGGCCATGCCCAACGTGAATTTCCAATCCCCGTTGATGCCCGTAAGCAGCTCCCTGTTTCAACTGTGCAAATGATCGATCAGCGTCTTCGCCCCGACCTTCAATGATGGCCTCACACCATGCACCCGTATGCAATTCAACAACTGGAACGCCAAGTGCCACGGCCGCATCAAGAGAGGCTTGGTTCGCCTCAATGAATAAGGAGACCCGAATCCCCGCTTGTTTAAGCTTGTCGCAAACAGGGTGAAGCTGATCGAAGCCCCCTACGACATCCAAGCCCCCTTCGGTTGTCTGCTCTTCCCGTCTTTCTGGAACAAGACAGGTCGCATGGGGGCGCGTAGCCAAAGCCAGTGCAACCATTTCATCCGTGACGGCCATTTCAAAATTAAGCGGTTTGGTGAGGACGGCCATTAAACGTTTGATGTCTTGATCCCGAATATGGCGGCGATCTTCCCGCAAATGTGCGGTAATGCCATCCGCGCCATGGTCTATCGCCAAGAGAGCTGCGCGCACAGGATCAGGCAATGCACCGTTCCGGGCATTCCGAACCGTGGCCACATGGTCAATATTGACTCCCAAACGCGGTATCATCTGTTAGGCTTTCAGGGCGCGACTGCCCGGTTTGACAGGAGGAAGAGCGGCAAGTTCAGGGGGCAAAGCATCCGCCGAATAAGTTGGGATATCAAGTGCAGCTAAGGAGATTAACGGCACGCCCAAATCAGCTTTTCCTGAGGAGCGATCAATCAGGCAAGCAGCCCCCACAACCTCTCCGGGAAATTCGCGGATCGCTTCAAGACATTCGCGCGATGATAATCCCGTTGTAACTATATCTTCAACGAGCAAAACGCGCGCCTTGTCCTCAATGGTAAAACCACGGCGTAATTGAAAACGACCCTCTTCACGTTCCACAAAAATCGCCTTGGCGCCCAAATGACGAGCAGTCTCATAGCCCGGCACAATGCCGCCAATGGCCGGGGATACGACAATATCGATCTGTCCAAAAGCTGCTTGAACCTTTTCGGCCAAGGCTTTGCATAAGGTTTCTGTCCGCTTAGGATCCTGAAAAATGAACATTTTTTGTAAAAATGTCGGACTTCTTAGACCAGACGAGAGGATAAAATGTCCTTGCAGCAGAGCGCCGGCGGCCCGAAACTCATCCAATACCTGCTCTGTCGTCATCATCAGTGCGTGCCTTTCGTGTCGTATACTTTCAGGAGATTTGCTCTCTTGAGCGCTAGAGGTCAAGCATCAAAAGAGTGGCTTGGGCGCATTGGCAGCATATAAGTCGGCTTGGATCAAAAAATACCAAAAGGTCTCAACCATTGACCCGCTCAGCCTTACTGACGACTGGCAACAGACGCAACTGGCTAAGAATGGCGTTGAGATGTTTAAGATCCCAAACCTCAACATCAATCAGCATTTCTCTGAAATCTTGTGAGGGACCGGTCACATCTAAAGAATCAATATTGCCATCATTCTCACCAATCACAGTGGCAATTTGCGCCAAAGTGCCCGGTTCATTGATGACCGTGACTGAAATTTGGGCCGGAAAGCGCTGACGATGCCCTTCTTCAATATCCCATCTGACGTCGAGCCATCGCTCTGGCTGGTCGTCAAAAGCCATCAGGCTTGGCGACTGGATCGGATAGATCGTAATGCCTTCCCCTTTCGTCAGAATACCAATGATTCGATCCCCTGGTACCGCCCCCCCATTGGGAGCGAAGCGAACGGGCAAATCTCCTTCAATGCCGCGAATCGGAATGGCCTGAGACGAGGGTTCTGGATTGCCGTCCTGATTGGATCCTGGGACTTTGAACACCAAGCCTTCGGCTTTTTTTAAACCAAACCATCCCGATTCAGCTTTACCTGCTGGAGGTGACAAAGTGCGCTCACTTTTATAGTCGGGATAAACAGCTTGAACGACATCACCGGAAAAAATTTCTCCCCGACCAACCGCTGCCAAGGCGTCATCAAGCGTTGGTCGCGCTAAGCGCGGTAATGCAGCTTTGAGCCTTGCATCCTCATAAGTTTTCCCTGCACGCAAAAAGGCCCGCTCGACAATCCGGCGACCAAGGCCCGCATATTGTTTGCGGACCGCTTCACGTGTTGATCGGCGAATAGCGGCCCGCGCTTTACCGGTGACCGCAATTGATTCCCATGCCGCAGGTGGGACTTGGCCTTCCGCGCAAACAATCTCGACTTCATCGCCATTATTAAGGGGGGCAAGCAAAGGGACAGTACGGCCATTGACCTTACACCCAACTGCCGAATTGCCCACAACGGTATGAACGGCATAGGCAAAA
>CAWUMW010000053.1:0-11803 GCA_963923415.1 uncultured Hyphomicrobiales bacterium
TGCGCCGTGTCACGCTCTGCCGAAGCAAAAGCGCTTGGCATTAAAATGGGCGTGCCCTTCTTCACCATCAAAGAGCTTGTGCGCTCAGCCGGTGTTATGGTGTGCTCATCCAATTATGCGCTTTATGGAGATCTCAGCGCCCGCGTGGATGCGGTCTTATCGCAATTTAGTCCGCGCATTGAAAATTATTCCATCGATGAAAGTTTTTTGGATCTATCGGATCTGGATCCGCACACAGATTGGGCGGCCTTTGGACGTGTGATGCGGGCCACTATTTTGCAATGGACCGGAATTCCGACCTGTGTTGGTATCGGACCCACGAAAACACTGGCTAAATTGGCCAATCACATTGCCAAAACAACGCCGTCCACCCAAGGCGTTTATCACCTGATCCCGGACCAAGCCGACCCGCTTTTATCCACACTTGATGTTGGCGAGGTATGGGGCATGGGCAGAGCCTCTGTCAAACATCTCAACGCGATGGGCGTGCACACGGTCTATGATCTTAAATATCTTGATTTAAAACGAGGCCGCACAGCCTTAAGCGTTGTCGGTGCGCGCACCATTCAGGAGCTCAACGGAATTGCCTGCCTTGATCTCGACATAACCCCCAAGCCTAAACAAGCCACCGCCGTCACCCGTTCTTTCGGCAAAGCCATCACCGACTATGCCCAAATGCAAGAAGCCATCAGCTTCTATGCGGCACGAGCGGCTGAAAAATTACGGGCGGCCAAACAGGCTTGTGGGCATCTCACTGTCTATATCCGCACCAATCTGTTTAATGCGGATCCGCGCTATTCGGCATCCCGCGCCACCTCATTGCCCATCCCATCCAATGACAGTCGTGTGTTGATGCACCATGCCATCCCTCTCCTGCAAACCATCTGGCGGGAGGGATATCGCTATGCCAAGGCCGGTATTATTTTAAATGAGCTTGGCCCCGAACACATGGGCCAAGGCGACTTGTTTCAACCGCCCCCGCCCCATCAAAACAAGGCTTTGATGCAGGTGATGGATCGACTCAATCAGCGCATGGGGCGCGGCACGGTCTATCAAGCCGCCACGGGGATTAAACGCAACTGGCGCTTGCGGGCTGACTATCGCTCGCCCAATTATACGAGTGATTGGCGGGATTTACCAAAAGCCAAATGCTGACCATCCCCTTCCAAAAGTCAGTCCTCTCATAGTAAAAGAAAAAAACCACAGCGCACCCAGATGGCGTCAATCGTGCCCTCGCACCGGGTCTTTAACCACAAAGCCAGATCAGCCTCATGTTCAAACACTCCCCCTCAGGCCCTTCCCTCTCCGCAGTGGCCGCCGGATCGCTCGCGTCCTTTGTTGGATTTGCCAGTTCTTTTTCCATTGTGGTCAAAGGTCTCTTGGCGATGGGGGCGACACAAACACAAGCCGCCTCAGGATTAATTGTGGTGGCTCTGGCGATGGGCTTTTGCGGGATCGTTTTAAGCCTGAAAACAAAAGTGCCCATCAGCATTGCATGGTCAACACCGGGGGCTGCGTTTTTCACCTCGATCGCTACGCCGGCGCATGGCTTTTCAGAGGCGGTCGGCGCCTTTCTGTGTGCTTCGGTCTTGATTTATCTGGCTGGCTCCGTGTCGCGCTTTGGCCATTGGGTGACTCAAATTCCCAAAAGCCTTGCCAATGGCATGTTGGCTGGCATTTTACTCAATCTGTGCTTTGCGCCTGTCCGCGCCTTGGGGCAAATGCCGCTGTTAGCACTTCCGATTATCGGCACATGGATCGCGGTTGGCTTATGGCGCAAAGCCTTGGCGGTTCCGGTTGCCGTGATCGTGACTTTCATTGTCATTGGCATGACGCATACGGGCCCGCTGCCTGCCTCTGAAACATGGATTCCGCATCTTGAAATAGTGCAGCCGGAATTCACACTTGCTGGCTTTATCGGCATCAGCATGCCGCTCTTTCTCATCACAATGGCATCACAAAATATTCCCGGCATGGCGGTTTTGACATTGAATGGATATAAAACACCCATGCCGCCGCTTTTGCGGATGACCGCTGTCTTTTCTTTGGCGAGCAATTTTTTTGGTGGGCACGCGGTCAATCTCGCCGCAATCACGGCCGCCATGTGCTCGCAACCGGATGCAGATCCTGATCCCGCACGCCGCTATTGGGCGGCTGTTGTTTCAGGCGCAGTCTATGTTGTATTTGGTTTGGTGGCCGGTGCCGCAACGGCATTTATTGCCACCTCACCGCCTTTGCTCATTGAAGCGGTCGCAGGCTTAGCTCTGTTCGGCGCATTAGCGCATTCTTTGATGCAGGCTTTACACGATGATGCCCACAGAGAAGCAGCCCTCATCACCTTTTTGCTGACCGCTTCGGGGATCAGTTTTTTTGGCATCGGTGGTGCATTTTGGGGCTTGGTGGGCGGCAGTCTGATCTTGGCCCTCAAACGATAAAGCGCCAAGCAGCACGCAAAACACCATGGCCAACAAAAAAGGGCGGATCGCTCCGCCCTTTTCCAAAGATCTGCTGTCCAAAGATCTGCTGTCTTCGTAAAAAAACCGAACCGGTTGAAGCGCGCCTTCAGCGCCCCCCAATGGCTTTGGCTTTGGCAACATCGGCATCTTGCAAGAAATCGATGATTTTTTGCACCGGTCCAACATTGTCGATATTTTGCAACATGTCTTCATAGGCTTTATGCGCATTGGGCGGCAATTTATGGGCAATGCCCTGATGGCAATCGATACAGGTCTTGCCCTGCGCAAGGGCTGTTTGATGAATTTTGGACGCCCGCGGTTCTTGCGCGGAATATTCCATCGAATCATATTTATGACAGTTCCGGCATTCGCGGGAATCGGTTGTTTTCATCGCCCGCCATACGGATTTGGACAATTCTATCCGATGCGCATTGAATTTTTCTGGCGTATCGATGGATCCCAAAATTTTGTGATAGACTTCGTTCGAGGCTTGGATTTTGCGCACCATCTTATGTCCCCATTCTTTGGGAACATGGCAATCCGAACAGACGGCCCGCACACCTGTCCGATTGGAATAATGCACCGTGTTGCGATATTCCGCATAGACATTGTTTTTCATTTCATGGCAGCCAATACAAAATTGCTCCGTATTGGTTGCTTCCATACCCCAGTTAAAACCGCCCCAAAATATAACGCCGGCACCAAAAAAGACGATGGCAATTAAGCCCCATGCAATCGTCGATGCCGGGCTCCAAAACCAGGTCCAGAGACGCCGTATGAGATGCGGACGAGATGGCGATGTTTGCTCAGTCGTTGGAGGATGCTCACTCATCAAAACCTCCCTTATTTCGCTTGCGTCGCATTTTGGAATTGATTGCCAACCAATGGCTTGGCATCGGCTTGCGGCACATGGCATTGCTGACAAAAATAACGGGTGCCGGCCACTTTATCGAGCCGCACACCCTGCCGATCCACATAATGGGTTTCGGAGATTTTTGGTGCATTGACACGGGTATTGCCGGGCCAGTCATGACAGCTCATGCACGCATTATTATCTGTGGTAATTTGATAGCCTTCGATTTTATGCGGGATCAACGGCGGTTGCTGCCGATAGGCCCGATCAAAACCACCTGCTGGAACAGATTGTTTCAAAACATCGGGGGCTGCCGAGGTTTCATTCAAAGGCGCATCGCGCAATGGTTTCGCCCGGTTACTTTCTTGCGCAAACCCATAACAGGTTAAGACCACAACAAAAGCAACAGCGAGAGAACAGGACGAAATAAGCCCACGCAGGATTGAGTTGCTCATTGACGGCTCCTTTGGATCTGTTCAGAACGTGATAAATTGATACATTCAGCAGGCGAGACAGGCTCTGTCTGCTGATCGAAACGATGTGTGAACGCAAAAACAGTTTCTGGGCACACATCCACACAGGCCCCGCACAAGGTGCAATCACCTGAAACAATCACCGGCGTATGCCCCGTTTTCTCGCCCCGCAATGCAGGTGTAATCACATGCGGTTCGGGGCAAACAGCAAAACAGCTCATACAATCATCACAGGCAACACGGCGCGGTGCAGACACGCGCAGCAGCGCGCCTTTGCCAATCAATCCGTAAAATGCCCCGACAGGGCATAAATGACCGCACCATCCATTTTTAGCGATCAACGCATCAAAAATAAAAATGGCTAATGCGCTCAAAGCCCCAAATCCGGTTCCAAAAACCAAGGCGCGATGCAGGCTGGTTACGGGATTCACAAATTCCCACACAACCAAACCCGTGAGAGCGGCCGTCACCAAAACAGCGATCATCACATAAAGGCGCGTTTGCGGGCGCAATTTGGCGCTATATTTGACATCAAAGCGGCGCCTCACAAAAGCCGCCAGATCGGTCACCGGATTGATGGGGCAAACCCAAGCGCAAAAACTGCGCCCCCCTAAAAGGCTATAAAAACCAATCACAATCCCCGCACCGATTAACGCAGAGGCTTCTGGCCAATGGCGCGCCGCCAAGACTTGCACAAACACAAATCCATCCGTGAGAGGCAGCAGGTTGAACGTCATGGAAGACGCCAAAGTTCCCTTAGTCACCCACACACCCAACAGGGGTCCGGTGAGAAACAGCGCGAGAAACAACAGTTGCGCCACGCGCCGCATTATCAAAAAGCGCGTGGAAGCCCAAACGCCCTTGGCCGCTAAGGCCTCACGATAGGGAAAGATTTTATTCAAGGCGGAGGCTGTCATGGCCGCACCCGATCCGTTGCGGCTGCAGGGGCGTCAGGAACACGCACCGGTAATTTGACCGGCGCATCCACCAAGGCCGAACCAGCCTTGTCCTTTTCCTCCCAGCCCCGCCGATAATGGGCATCTTGCCGGCTTAACGCGATCTGGACGGGAAGAACCTTGATAGCCGCCTCACCCAACACGCACGACTTTTCGCATTTGCCACAGCCCGTGCAATATTGCGCATGCACCACCGGTTCAAAAATCGCGTGTTTAGCTGTGCGCGAGTTGTGGATCGGCTCCAAGGTAATGGCTTTATCAATGGCGGGGCAGACGCGATAACACACATCGCATCGCAACCCTTGTAAGTTCAAACAGGTCTCGCGGCTGGTAATCGCCGCCACGCCCATTTTCGCCTCACCGATATCTTTCAAACTCTGATCCAATGCCCCGGTTGGACATGCGGCAACACAGGGAATTGTTTCACACATCTCGCATGGCACATCCCGTGCCTGGAAATAAGGCGTGCCGAGCGCCGGACCATCGCCCCAATCCGCCAGCCGCAACGTGCCATAAGGACAATCGCGCACACACAAGCCGCAGCGGATGCAGGCGCTTAAAAAATCCTTTTCCGCCCGTGCACCGGGAGGGCGCAATGTATGCGCTGGCAAAGCACGCGATTGCTCTGCAAAGGCGCCCAACATCACAGAACACACCACCGCACCACCGCCAAACCGCGCAAACTCAGACAATGCGGCCCGTCTGGCCGGATCGGCAGGCGCCTGAGCGTGTTTGGGCTTGGTGGTTTCAGTCATCATGCAGGCTTTCAAACAGTCATGCCATTCAAGGTCACACACCAATCACGCGCACTGCACATTTCTTATAATCCGTCTCCTTTGAAATCGGACAGGTCGCATCCAATGTTAATTTGTTGACCAGCTGACTTTCATCAAAGAAGGGAAAGTAAACCAATCCGCGCGGCGGTTTATTGCGCCCCTTGGTTTCAACCCGGGTGAGCACTTCACCGCGCCGACTTTGCACTTTGATGGTTTGACCACGATGCAATTTGCGATCCGCCGCATCGTCTGGATGCATGAACAAAGTGGCCGAAGGCACCGAGCGATGCAATTCCGGCACACGCCGGGTCATTGAGCCGGAATGCCAATGTTCAAGAACCCGTCCCGTGCACAACCACAAATCAAAGTCTTTATCAGGAATTTCCGGTGCAGCCTCAACGGGACAGAAAATGATGCGCGCCTTGCCATCCGGTTTGCCATAGAAAGACAGGCCTTGGCCGGGTTTGACATAAGGATCATAGCCTTCCCGGAACCGCCAAAGCGTCTCTTTGCCGCCAACAACCGGCCAGCGCAATCCGCGTGCTTGATGATAGGATTCAAAATCCGCCAGATCGTGGCCATGACCGCGTCCGAATTTTGCATATTCTTCGAACAAGCCCTTTTGTACATAAAATCCAAATGATGCACTTTCTGAATTATCAAATCCCTTCTGACATTCAGTAACCGGGAACCGATTCACTTCCCCATTGGCATAGAGCACATCAAACAAGGTTTTACCGCGCAGTTCCGGCTTTTTCGCAATCAAGTCCTCAGGCCAAACCTCCTCGACCTTGAAATATTTTGAGAACTCGATGAGCTGCCACAAATCCGACCGCGCCTCACCCGGCGCAACAACCTGTTGACGCCAGAATTGAGTCCGGCGTTCAGCATTGCCATAGGCCCCTTCTTTTTCCATCCACATGGCGGTTGGCAGAATCAAATCTGCCGCCAAAGTCGTCACCGTAGGATAGGGGTCTGACACCACAACAAAGGCTGCGGGATTGCGATAACCCGGCAATCCTTCCTCATTCATATTGGCGGCTGTCTGCATATTGTTGTTGCATTGAACCCAATAGGCATTGATCTTGCCGTCCTTGAGCATGCGGTTTTGCAACACGGCATGATAGCCGATGGTCCCATTGATCGTACCTTCCGGCAATTGCCAGATTTTTTCTGCCGTTGCGCGGTGTTGCGGATTATTCACAACAAGATCGGCTGGCAAACGATGCGCAAAGGTGCCCACTTCACGCGCCGTCCCGCAAGCCGAAGGCTGACCCGTCAGCGAGAAGGGACCATTGCCCGGTTCGGAAATCTTACCCACCAGCAAATGGACATTATAGATCATATTATTGACCCATGTGCCGCGGGTGTGCTGGTTAAAGCCCATGGTCCAATAAGAAACCACTTTCTTTTTCGGATCGGCATAGAGTTTAGCCAAACGCTCTAACCGCTCTTTCGGCACTCCAGAGGCCTTATGGGCATAATCAAGCGTATAGGGCTCAAGCAATTTGCGATATTCGTCAAAACCGATTTTATCTTTCATCCCGGCGGGATCGAGCGCCCCATCCTTGCCCGCTTTATGCGATGCATTGACGGCTTTTGCTTCCAAAGCATTGGTCGGGCGTAAGCCATAACCGATATCTTCAATCGTGCGGGCAAATTCAGTGTGTTTTTCAACAAAGTCTTTATTCATTGCCCCGGAATTGATGATGTAGTTCTGGATGTAGTTGAGAATGGCCAGATCACTATTGGGCACAAACACCATTCCGTTGTCAGCCAGTTCAAAGGAGCGGTGCTCAAATGTAGAGAGCACATGCACTTCGCATCCTTCATGCGTCAAACGCCGGTCGGTAATACGTGACCAGAGAATGGGATGCATCTCTGCCATATTGGAGCCCCACAGCACAAAGGCATCGGCATGTTCGACATCGTCATAACATCCCATAGGCTCATCGATTCCGAAGGTCCGCATGAACCCGGCAACGGCAGAGGCCATGCAATGGCGTGCATTCGGATCAAGATTGTTCGAACGGAACCCTGCTTTAAATAATTTGGAGGCTGCATAGCCTTCCCAGACTGTCCATTGGCCGGAACCAAACATGCCAATGGTGGACGGCCCGCCTTCTTTGAGTGCCGTCTTCCATTTCTCTGCCATCAACTTAAAGGCTTGATCCCAAGAGATCGGAGCAAATTCGCCATTTTTGTCATATTTGCCGCCCTTCATGCGCAGCAAAGGCTTGGTCAACCGATCTTCGCCATACATGATTTTGGATAAGAAATAGCCCTTAATGCAATTTAATCCCCGATTGACCGGTGCATCCGGATCACCTTGGGTCGCAACAACCTTACCGTTTTTGGTTCCGACAATCACACCACAGCCTGTCCCGCAGAAACGGCACACGCCCTTGTCCCAGCGAATCCCGTCTGTCCGTCCCGCTTGCGCCATAACCTCATCAGGCAGGGTTGCCCCGATTGCAGAAGCTGCCGCCACGGCAGCAGTTGTCTTCAAAGCCTCGCGGCGCGTTGGTTGGGGCCATTTGGTATCGGTCATCATCATTCTCCTCGAACTGGGAGGCCAAGCAAAAATTTATGCGACAGCACAAGGTGCCACCGCATCCGGATCTTCAATCAGGTGATAGGCAAGAGTTGTCGAAACAACACCAGGTAAACGATTGATTGCGGTAATTTGGTCAATCGCCATCGCCTGTTCGGTATCATGCACCGTCACAATCAGCCGATGATCCTGCGCATGCGAAAACACATCCACGCCCGGCAATTGAGCGAGCGCATGGCAGACCGCGTCGTGGCAATGGGGCGAGAGATGAACAACCAGACCACAGATATTGGTTTCTATGCGCTCAGACGTCATCGCCCCTCACTCTTACAATTCGGTCTTGCACTATTCGGTCTTACACAACCGGGTTTGCCCCGCGTCCGGCATCTGCACCAAGGGATTCCAAGGAATTCAAGCGAACGGCATGGACAGGGCAAATTTTTAGGCACTCTGAACACGACGTGCATTGATTTATATCAACGACAGGATGAAACAGCCCCCGTCCCTGCGGCTGGAATCGAATAGCGCCGGGGTCGCAGACCTCGCCACACCGGCGGCAAGTAACCCCTTGAAATTCAAGGCAAGCTTTTGAAATTACAGCATAATTATGTTGATTTTCCGGCGTCGAGTCCGGCGGCTCCACGCCGCCCACCATTCCCTTAAAGAAGGCTCGGCGGGTCAGATCTGCACGCACGGCACATCGCCTCTGTTTGAGCGAAAATTAATCAACACAGCCTCACCATGATTAATTCATGGGCAGATATTAGGCAAGGCCTCACGCACAAGACCTGACTGACACGTGCTGACTGATTCGCATCCGTCCGCATCCCGGATTTGCCCCAAGATGCTTAACCCCAAGATGCTTAACCCCAAAATGCTTAGCTCAACATGCGCGAACGGGCCCGTTACGCTGAGGGCATCGGATACTCATCCGCATTCAAGATCCAGCCGGGCTTTAACGAAAAATCGATCCGGGGCGGGGCAAAAATATCCACCAACTGATTCAGCCCCGGCTCCATGCCCCGTGATGTATGAATGGCCGGCGGCGGAATAATGGTGATAGAGGGGGACTGCACATGGGCGTGTAGATCCTCTTTCCATTCATTCATATTGATGGTCCAAGGCCAGCGCAGATGATGTATAAAAGCCCCATCCAGAGACAAGGAGCATTGCTCAAAATCATCATGGAAATGCGGCGATAATTTTGTCACATCGCGCGGCCCCATTTGCGGTGCCAAATAATTGACCATCACGCTGCTGCACCGCCAGATCCGACCGAAACGACCCGGCTCATCAGGAACATCGAGCGTATAGCAGCGGATTTTGTAGCCGTCTTTGGGCTTGGGCCATGCTTGGAAGGGCGGAATATTGGGTTGCGGCGTGGCAAAATTGGCCGCATTGGAACATTTGGCATTTAAATCATCGGATTGGGTAGAAAAAATCCGGATCACCCGCCCCGCTTTCTCAACCCGCACCTGACTGTCTCCGGGCGGCATGATCATGATGTGATACCCATCCACATGCTCTGTTTGCTGACCACTGATCAGTGTAACCGGGGTGTCATGATCAGGCACCAGAACAAAATATTCATCCTTTTGATGGGAACGCTCTAACACTGCCCCAGCCTTCGCATCGGTATAGGCAATGACCATATTCTGGCCGCGTGCATACCAAGTTTTGAACAGTGGCCCCACCTCTTGCGGCGGATCTTTGTAAAACAAACCCAGTTGCGCATCGGCCATAGAGCCTGCATGCAATTTACCACTGCTGCTTGACGCCAGCGCTGAGCGCGGATCTGCTTTATCATACATGGTGTAATCCTCTTTCCCTTACGTCTAACAACGGCCACAACCGCTCGTCTTGTTGATGCTCTTATTTTGGCTTCATGCCAGCAAAGATGCCGGATGGAAAAATAAACAACACAATCAGCAAGGTTGAGAGTGCGGCGACATTTTTATACCCAGCCCCAAACAATACAATGGCAATCGCTTGTAATAAGCCAAGCAAGACGCCCCCAGCCAAAGCACCCGCTGCATTACCAAACCCACCAATAATTGCCGCGATAAAACCGTTCACGCCAAAGGGACTGCCTATATTATAAACCGTGACTTGGGTTGGCGTTACCAATATGCCCGCCACCGCACCAAGCGCTGCCGACAAAGCAAAAGACAAAACCAACATTTGATGCACGGGAATCCCCAAAAGGGCCGCCGCTTCACGATTTTGTGAACAGGCCCGCAAAGCGCGTCCCGGCTTTGTCTTGCTAAAAAACAACCAGAGCAAGCCCACCATGACCGCGCCACAGCCCAATACCCAGAACAGCTGATAGCTAATCGCAATCCCGCCTATTTTCAAAGGACCGCCAAGGGTAAATTCATCAAAGGTGCGCGGTTGGTCGCCTAAGGTCAAAATCGTGATCCGCTCAATCATGACCTGTGTGGCAAGGGTTGCAAGAATAATGGCAAACAGCGCGGCTTGTTTATTCCACATAGGACGAACCACCAGCGCATCAATCAACACACCAACAAGAGCCACAATCGGCACGGTGAGCACAGCCGCCACAAACAGAGGCAATCCAAATTTTGTCAGCAGACTATGGCAAATCATGCCGCCCAACATGACAAACACACCTTGTGCAAAATTCACAATGCCACTGGCATTGTAAATCACACAAAAGCCGATGCCGACCAGACCATAGATCAAGCCCACGCCCAAGCCATTGACCACGCTTTGCAGAAATTGGTTCAGATCAAGCATCCGCTGCCTCCGTCCCGCCCAGATAAGCAGCAATGACATCAGGATGCCGTCTGATTTCACTCGGCGTGCCCTCGGCGATCTTGATCCCGAAATCCAGCACAATCATCCGTTGCGCAACCCGCATCACCAGACCCATGTCATGTTCAACCAAAATCACCGTGACACCGCGCGCATGAACGCGTTCTATGACATCTGCCAAAGCGGCGGTTTCTTGCACATTCAAACCCGCCGCCGGTTCATCCAGCATTAAAAGTTGCGGATCGGCTGCTAAAGCTCGTGCCACTTCCAACAGACGTTGTTGGCCATAAGGCAATTGCCCAGCCTGCATATGCGCTAAAGCCCCCAATCCGACAAAATCAAGACAGGCGCGCGCTTTGTGCTCGACAGCCTCTTCTTGCTCTTTCATCCAACGTGGACGCCACAATGCAGACAAGACCCCGCCTTGTGTGACGCGATGGCACCCGATTTTTACATTATCAAGCACTGTCAAATCATTGAACAATTGCACAAGCTGATAGGTGCGCACCAAGCCCAGCGATGAAATCTCATGCTGTTGTAAACCCGTGGTGGATGTACCGTTAAACAGCACATCACCCGATGTCGGAGGGAAAAATCCAGAGATCACATTAAATAACGTGGTCTTGCCTGCCCCATTCGGTCCGATCACCGCAAAGATCACGCCGTGTTCGACCTCAAAGGAAATATGATCATTCGCCTTCAAGCCACCAAATTGCATAGTGACATCGCGCACAGAAAGAATGGCCATTCCCTATCCCTTCCTGTTGCTCGATGTGAGGGCGCTGCGAATATGCGACAAATGATGGATCAGAAAATCAAACAAACCGCGTGGCGCATAGATCAGCATGGCCACCAGCAAGCCGCAATAAGCGACATCTTGCAATTCTTTGAGACCACGCAATAATTCTGGCAGCATGGACACCATCAAAGCGCCTAAAACGGGCCCCCACACCGTGCCAA
>CAWUMW010000054.1:0-11662 GCA_963923415.1 uncultured Hyphomicrobiales bacterium
TTTGTGACGGAATCATTCACATTGATGGCGGGGAACAGCAATTTGCCTTCCTGCGCCATCAGATACAGGCGATGCACGCCTGTTGTGGTTTCTTCGGTCACGCCTTTGATATTGGCGCCATTGCGACCATACCAGCCGGGATTCGATTTGAGACGTTTTTTAATGGCGGCAAACAGGATTTCTTCTTCTTCATTGCCGGGGGAGTCGAGAAAGTCTGTATCCCCTGATTCGGCACGCATGCCGAGATGGATCAACATGGTGGCATCGCCGCCGTCATCCAAAATCATATTCGGTGTGCCACCATCAGCCCATTCGAAGATTTTATGGGTAAAATCCCAATAATCTTCGAGGCTTTCGCCTTTGATAGCGAAAACGGGGGTATTGCGCGCTGCAATAGCCGCTGCCGCTTGATCTTGCGTCGAATAGATATTGCAGGAAGCCCAGCGGACATCCGCGCCAAGAGCCTGCAAAGTTTCAATCAAGACCGCTGTTTGAATGGTCATGTGCAGGGATCCGGCAATCCGGGCCCCTTTCAGCGGCTTGGAGGCGCCAAATTCAGCGCGGGTTGCCATCAAGCCCGGCATTTCGGTCTCGGCAATGGTAATTTCCTTGCGGCCCCAATCGGCGAGGCCAAGATCTGCGATACGATAGTCATTAAAATGATGCGTCATAGACAATAATCCACATGATAACGCGGCCAAAAGCCGTCGGGAGGGGCTCAAGAGGGGGGCAGACAGAGGCCGATCCCCAGTGAGGCGCTCTATAACAGGCTCGCTGGCGGGACGCAATAAAGATATAAAGAAGTCTTTATATCTTTTTGGGATAAGTGATGAAGGGGCAGGGACGAGCCTGTTATTCGCTTTCCCCAAAGCGATGAGCAATCAAAGTGGCGAGCGCCTCCAAGGCGGCTTCGGCTTGCGGGCCCCGTGCGGTGAGGGTGATTGACGAGCCTTGATAGGCGCCTAAGGTCAAAATACCCATGATCGAATTGCCATTGACGGTTTCCCCGCAGCGCGTGACGGTAATTTCGGCGTCAAATTGGTCGACACATTGCACAAATTTGGCGGTGGCGCGGGCATGCAGCCCCTTTTTATTGACAATGATCAGCTCGCGCCACAAGGCCCCGTCTGGAATCGGGGCCGGCGGGCAGTCCTCGTCGGGGGGAGGGGGAGGAGGAGGAGGAGGAGGCGTGTTCATTTGCTGGTGAGGACGCGGCTGGCGACATTGATATATTTGCGCCCTGCTTCCTGAGCCTGTGCGACGGCGCTTTCCAGATCACAGTCGGCCCGGACGCTGGCCAGTTTGATCAGCATTGGCAGATTGATGCCCGCTACGACCTCGGTCTGCTGACCATCCATCACGGAAATAGCCAGATTTGATGGGGTTCCACCGAACATGTCGGTGAGGATTGCAACGCCCCGACCACTATTGACGGCAGCAACCGCTTTGACGATGTCTTGTCGCCGTTGTTCCATATCGTCATCCGGATCAATGATAATGGTTTCACATTGGGTTTGAACGCCCACGACATGTTCGAGAGCCGCTCGAAATTCGACGGCCAAACGTCCATGCGTGACAAGGACTATTCCTATCATTGTACACCCAGTCCCGCGCCCACTGTCATTCGTGGTAAAAGCACCATTGTTTCATCAATCCCCAGAACCATGAGACTAAGACGGATATCATGTCAAAACAATGCAAAAAACCTTTAAAAATGTAGTCCCCCCTTCTTCTGTTCGGAAGGGTTAAGATTTCCAAGGGAAGTGAGGAGTCCAGAGGGCCTCAGGCAAGCAGGTATCAGGTAAAGAGCTATCAGAAGAAGCATTAATCCGAAATACTGTCCATCGTCCGACAGGTTAAGACGGCCCCCCCCCAAGATCAAGGCCCAGTGCGGCAAAGGCGGGATCGAGCCAGTCGCGGCTACACAAGACGCGGGGAAAGCTGAAACCTGCAAGGTCCGTTGTGGTGTCAGTGGCTTCGGGCAGTCGGGGCGGCAGATCTTTTTGCAGGTCAAGGATCAGTGTGAGCCGGGCAGCAGGCTCACTGGCCATTTTGACGAGACCAGTGCCGCGGCGCTCAATCAATCCGACAAGGGCTGGATGCGGACGGGCAATCAATTGCTGCGTGTGTTGGCCGCGATACGGGGTGATGCAGGTGCGATCATCACTGACAAGGGCAGCAAAGCGGTGAAGGGCGCGTGCATGATGGATCAGCTTGAGCGCAAGGGAGGATTTGCCGCTCCCCGAGGGGCCGCGGATCAACACACCGCTTTCCCCGATAATAACGCAGCTTGCATGAAGGGTGAGCGAAGCGGATTGCGGCGACATCAGGCGATCACAGGCAAAGTGATGATAAAGCAGGCGCCGAGAGGAGAGGGCTCATCCGGACCTGTTGAAGGAGCTAAACGATTTTCAGCTTGGATCGATCCGGCATGCGCGGCAATGATCTGGCGGGAAATGGAGAGGCCAAGGCCGGAATGTTGTCCAAAGCCATGATCGGGGCGGTCGGTATAAAAGCGCTCAAAAATCCGTTCAATAGCATGGGGGGGTATGCCCGGCCCGTCATCTTCGACACGGATCACCATCCGCTCATTCTGGCGCGTAAGGGAGATCTGCACACAGCCTTCGGCAGGGGAGAAAGAGCGGGCATTGGCGATGAGATTATCAATGACCTGTCCAAGGCGCGACTCATGCCCCATGATCTGCGCGCGCTGCGGATTAAGCTTTAAGTCAGGCTCTATCTTCAGCCGCACAGGGACCAGATCAGCCCCGCCGACATTGGCCACTTCGGTCACAATTTCTAGCAACCGGACCAGATCAACAGGTTGCATTTCATTGCGGGCCAATTCGGCATCCAAGCGGGATGCATCAGAAATATCGCTGATCAGTCGATCCAGTCGTTTGATGTCATGTTGAATGACGCCGAATAACCGATCCCGGGCTTGATCATTTTTAGCCAAGGGGAGCGTTTCAACAGCACTGCGTAAGGAGGTTAAAGGATTTTTCAATTCATGTGCCACATCAGCGGCAAAGCGTTCAATGGCTTCGATCCGGTCATAGAGTGCCCGCGTCATATCGCGCAACGATCCAGATAAATGGCCGATTTCATCAGAGCGGTCGGTAAAATCGGGGATTTCCTCGCGCGCTTTAACGCCGCGCCGCACACGATCTGCCCCCGCGGATAAGCGGCGAATGGGTCCAGCAATGGTTCCGGCAAACAGCACGGAGACCACCACCATGCCGATGGCAGCTAAGGCAAAGCTGCGCAAGATCGCCAAACGTTCGGCCATCAAAGCGCCATCAATTTCACTGCCTTGTGTTGATAACAGCAAAACCCCACGCACGGCGCGGAATTTTTGCACTGGCACAGCCACGCTGACAATGGTTTCGCCGCGGGCATTCATGCGCGTGGCGGTGGCAGAAACTCCATTTAATGCATGAACGACTTCAGGCAGATTGTGGCCATTCGAAGCTGAAATTTCTTCGGCAATATAAGACGGACTCCAGCCGAGCCATTGTTTGAATTTTAGCCAGTGGCGGGCGAAAAAATGACTATGCTGGGTGTCGGTGGGCGGGAGGTCGAGCCGAAGCACATCGCCCACGCGATAAAAACCACGCGAGTCTAATAATAACACACCATCTTGATCATAGATGCGGGCGCGCGTGCGGGTCGGTGTGACCACGCGTCGTAAAAGGGGGGCGACCTTTTCGGGGTTGAGCGAAAATTCAAGCACTTGATCATCCGGATTGATGACGCTTTCCCCCGTTTGCAATTGCAGTAATTTGTTGGGGTCAATCGTCAATGTATTGGTTTCAAGTGTGGCGGAAGCGGCAATCGCCGCCGCAATAATTTCCCCTTGCGTCAACATGGATTGAACGCGGGCGTCAATCAATCCTTCTCGATATTGGCTGAGATATAAAAATCCCAATAACAGTGCCACCAGTCCAGCCAAATTCAACACAGCAATCCGGCGCACCAGCGAGGAGGAGGCGCGCATCGTGATCATGCGCCAAAGGGCGCGCCAATGCTCAGGTGCCAGCATCTGCTGGATTTTAGCAAGGAAAGGGGATGTCTTGAACACGGGTCGAGATCCGGTCAGATCGAGGCGGATTCACGAAAGCGATAGCCAACTCCATAGAGTGTTTCGATCATTTCAAAATCATCATCCACCGCTTTGAATTTTTTGCGTAACCGCTTGATGTGGCTGTCGATGGTGCGATCATCGACATAGACTTGGTCGTCATAGGCAGCATCCATCAAGGCATTGCGGCTTTTGACAACGCCTGGACGAATGGCAAGCGCTTGCAAGATAAGAAATTCGGTCACGGTTAAGGTGACGGGCTGACCTTTCCAGGTTGAAGTGTGGCGTTCGGGATCCATCACCAAGGCGTCCCGTTCCAGTACGCTTTTGCCACCTTCTTTAGAGGCGGGCACATCTTTAATTTGGGCGCGCCGCAAAATGGCTTTCACTCGTTCAACCAACAGGCGCTGCGAGAAGGGTTTGCGGATAAAATCATCCGCACCCATTTTCAATCCAAATAATTCGTCGATTTCTTCATCTTTTGAGGTCAGAAAAATAACCGGCAGATCAGATTTTTGGCGCAGGCGGCGCAATAATTCCATGCCATCCATGCGCGGCATTTTAATGTCAAAAATAGCCAGATCGGGGGGCGTGCGGGTCAGGCCCTCAAGGGCTGAGGCGCCGTCGGTATAGGTCTGGACCCGGTAACCTTCGTTTTCCAAGGCAATGGAGACCGAGGTCAAAATATTCCGATCATCATCAACAAGGGCAATCGTGGGCATTGTGTTGAGCTTTCCTTAAGCGTGTCTGGCACAGTGGGGTGCGTAGCTTTTATCCTAAATTGTCTGACTGGGGGATGAACAAGCGGGCCATGGTTGGTTCTTTGGGGAGCGGAGAGGATTTGATTCAGATCTTGGCAGTTCGGTCAGAGGCAGTGTAGTCTGCTATGCTGGAACGAAGCGAGGCCAAATTATGGCAAAACCTAAAAATACGATAAAAATTCGATAAAAAGACGAGTCATAGGGCATAGAAAGAGAAAAAGTTCAGAAGGATCAGTCCCCGTCAGCTCAAAAGGCACGTTGTCATGCGTCGATGGGCTGGGGTGTGGATGAGAATGGATGACCATGGATTTAAAAAAAACACGGGATGTTCAATCCCAAAACCCGATCCTGCCCCTTGATGATGAGGGGCGGTTGCTGGCGAAAGAGATTTTGGCGCAGGGGCGTTCGGGGGCGCTTGGCACCTTGACTGAGGCCCGCACGCCTTTTGTCAGTCTGGTTGGTGTGGGGCGGGGAGAGGCCGGATCCTTTTATTTTTTAGTTTCACGCCTGTCCTTGCATACGCATCATATGTTGGTGCGGCCCAATGTCTCTCTCCTGTTGAGTCAAAGCGGCAAAGGCGATCCCTTGGCGCATCCGCGCTTGAGTTTGTGGGGGGTCGTAGAGAGCATGACCCGCGAGTCTAAAAAATTTACCGCGGCGCGGGCCGCCTATTTGATCGATCATCCCAAAGCGCAGCTTTATGTCGATTTTCCTGATTTCCTATTTTTCAAGATGACGGTTGACGGGGCGAGCTTGAATGGCGGCTTTGGCAAGGCCTATCAACTCTCCAGTACCGACTTCAAAACGCTTTGTCTTGATGTCGCGCCCCGCCAATCCCGACCTCAGAAATAACGCATCCAGACATAGACATGGCTGATTGCCACGCTGATCAGCATTAGAGGAAATGCCGTTTTGGTATAAGTCCAGAAGCTAAAACGGATCCCCTCCCGTTCGGCAATGCCCGCAACGGTTAAATTGGCCGATGCCCCGATCAGCGTGCCATTGCCTCCCAGACAGGCGCCCAGCGACAGACACCACCAGAGTGGTTCAATATGGCTGGCGCCGCCAAAGGCAGGCGCCATATCTTTGACCAAGGGAATCATCGTAGCCACGAAGGGAATATTGTCGATGATGGCGGATAAAATGGCCGAGGCCCACAAAATCGCATAGCCCGTTTTGGGGAGATCGCCACCAGTGGCGGCGACCAGCTTTTCAGCCAGCCAATGCAAAAATCCGCCGACCTCAACGCCATGCACTGTGATGAAGAGACCAATGAAGAAGAAAATGGTAATCCATTCCACATCGGTAAATGTCCGATGCACATTTTCAGCTTGTTTTTCGCTATGATGTTCCCAGTTATCCAGTAACATCAACACGGTCGCACCGAGCATGGCGATCGTGCCCGGTTCTAGATTCAACTGGCGCGCAAAAATAAATCCTAAAATTACGCATGCGATGACCCAGATCGACTGGCGAAGCAGGACTTTATCTTCAATTTCATCGGCGGCCGTTAAGGCCATAATGCGGGCCCGTGCCTCGGGCGTGGCATGCAGGGACCGTCCCCAAATAAAATGGATCAGCACGGCTTGAACGGCCATGATCACCAAAATGATCGGCGTCAGATGAACCACGAAGGCATTGAACGACAAATCAGCAAGCGAGCCGATGAGAATATTGGGCGGATCGCCGATCAAAGTGGCGGTGCCGCCGATATTGGAAGCAAAAACTTCAGCAAATAAAAACGGATAGGCTGGCACATTCAACGCGCGCGTAATGCCGAGCGTGACAGGAACCACCAACAAGACCGTCGTCACATTATCGAGCAGGGCGGACAAAACCGCCGTGGTGATTTGCAAGATCAGCAAAATCCCCCAAGGGCTGGCTTTGGCCTGTCGGGCGGATAGGATTGCCAAATATTGAAAGAGGCCGGATCGACGCGAGATGGACACCAAAATCATCATGCCGGTCAACAGGCCAATCGTATTGGCATCAATGGCATGGGTGGCCATATCCTGTGTCAGCAAACCGGACAGGATCATTGCGCAAGCGCCCATCAAAGACACAATGGCTCGATTGATCGTGTCAGCAATCAAGGCTGCATAGACCAGCAGCAAGATGACGGTGGATAAAATTAGTGGATTAAGTCCGAACAGGACAGAGGGAGCAGTCGTCACGGATTACAACTCCAAATGAGGTATTTTATCAATCAGGACCGCACTGTTGGTGTTTGCTGTCGGTGTGTCAAGCAGTCCGGTGCAGGGGTGGGTTATGTTGCGGTGCGAAGATATTTTGACTTGCTGAATTGAACCATTGTGTCAAACAATGGGAATAGACAAGATGTGTGAGAGGGCGGGAGCAAGCATTTATGTGTCGGTTTTTGGCGTATCGTGGCGAAAAAGTTTTTATGGAAGAGTTAATCAGTGCGCCATCGCATTCCCTCGTCCATCAATCCCTGCATGCAGAGGAAGCGAAGACCGAAACCAATGGGGACGGGTTTGGCATTGGCTGGTATGGCGAGCGCCATGTGCCCGGCCTTTACCGCGAAGTGCATCCTGCTTGGTCGGATGAAAATCTGAAATCTTTATGCAATCAGGTGCGCTCCTCGCTATTTTTTGCGCATGTGCGGGCGGCTACCGGAACAGCGACGATGCGCTCAAATTGTCACCCGTTTGTGCATGGGCGTTTCATGTTTATGCATAATGGCCAAATTGGCGGTTGGACAAAAATCAGGCGGCGTGTTGAGGCTTTAATTCCCGATGAATATTATCCTTCCCGGATCGGAACAACCGATAGTGAAGCGCTGTTTTTGATCGCCTTGGCGCATGGTCTTGCCCAAGATCCCGTGCGTGCGATGGCGCGAACCTTGGCAACCATTCGCACAATTATGGAGCAGGCGGATATCAAGGATCCTTTGCGATTGTCTGCGGCCTGCACGGATGGCGAGCATCTTTATGCGTTCCGTTGGGCGTCCGATGATAAGCCACCCACTTTATATTGGCAGGAGCAGTCCAAAGCATTGATCGTGGTTTCAGAACCGATTGATCATACCCATGCGGGATGGAATGAAGTGCCGATGGGTGCGGCTTTGATCGCGCGACAGGGCGAGGCCAATCATACCCGCTGCCTCAATGAGGCGATGCAGGCGACGAGCCATTGATGCGGCAGGCTGGGAGCGCGGAGGGCGCGTTAAGCGCGGGCTAAAACTTTGCGCACGGCGGTAATCATATCTTGCTCTGCCACGGCAAATTGTGCTTCGGCTTGCGCTTTGAGATAGGCCTCACGATCAGGCGCTGAGGATAGAGTGGCGCCCAATACAAGATCTTTAATCAGCACCTCGCCGCGTGCTCGTTCGTCGGATCCTTGAATCACAACACAGCGCGCATGGCGGCGGTCGGCATATTTCATCTGCGCTTTCATGCCAGCATCACCGAGATAAAGTTCGGCTCTTAGGCCGTCTTGCCGCAACTGCGCAACCAAGCGCTGGTAATGGGCCATTTGGTCGCGGTCCATAACCAGCACCACAACCGGAGCCACATGGCTGTCTTGTGTGATTTTGCCCAAGACACGCAAAGCGGAGAGTAAACGGGATACGCCGATGGAAAATCCGGTGGCCGGAACCGTCTCACCGCGAAAGCGTGAGACTAACCCATCATAGCGCCCACCCCCTGCAACCGAACCAAAGCGGACAGGACGGCCATCCTCTCCCTTCACCGCAAAGGTCAGTTCGGCTTCAAAGACGGGGCCAGTGTAATATTCAAGGCCGCGCACAACCGAAGGGTCGATCAGAATCCGGCTCTCGTCATAACCCGCTGCGCTAAACAAGGCTTGCATGGCCTCAAGCTCAGCGATGCCTTCTTGTCCACGCTGCGAGGTGCCGACGGCTTGCCGAAAATTTTGCAAGCTCGCGCTGCTGCTCACCTGTCCGGTCGGCGCTCCCGCGCTCCATCCCGTAAAAGCAATAACGCGTTCAATTGCGTCCGGATCCAGTCCAGCGCCTTTGGTAAAGTCACCGCTTTCGTCTTTGCGGCCGGGGCCCAACAATTTGCGGATTTCGTCGGCTGGAAATTTATCGAGCTTGTCGATAGCGCGCAAAACAGTCAGGCGGCGGCCAGCTTCGGCTGTTCCGGTCAAGCCGATGGCTTCCATCATGCCATCAAGTACTTTGCGATTGTTGATCTTGATCAGATAATCGCCGCGCGCGATCCCGACAGTCTCCAACGTATCGGCCATCAACATGGCGACTTCGGCATCTGCGGCAATTGAGCCCGCTCCTACAATATCCGCGTCGCATTGCATGAATTGACGGAAGCGCCCGGGGCCGGGCTTCTCATTGCGAAACACCCAGCCGGCCCGCATGGACCGATAAGGTTTCGGCAATTTGTCATAATGTTCGGCCACATGGCGGGCCAGGGGCGCTGTTAAATCGTAGCGCAGGGACATCCATTGATCGTCATCATCTTTAAAGGAAAAGACCCCTTCATTGGGGCGGTCTTGATCCGGTAAAAACTTCCCCAAAGCATCTGTATATTCAATGAAAGGTGTTTCTAAGACATCAAAACCATAAAGCGTATAGATCGCCCGAATTTTGGCCAGCATGGTCTCGGTTGCCTCGACATCCAAAACATCACGATCCGCAAACCCGCGCGGCAGGCGAGCTTCGGGAAGACGTGCTTCGGGAAGACGCGCTTCAGGTTGGGGGACAGGCGTCGGTGTGTCGGATGCGGTGCGATTGGTCATGAGCGGACACGGGCTTTCACAAGAGAGAGAGGTCTGGCGCGTCCTAACGTGTTTGTCAGGGGAGGGCAAGCATGAGGCCCATGATTTTCAGGTCATCCTATGATTTTCAGGGCATCAAAGGAAAAGACGTAAAAAAAATGGCCCCCGAAGGGGCCATAAAGAGGTGAATACAAGCCTTAAGCCACGCTAAGTATGGTTTGTTTCAGCTTTTCAACCAATTCGTCGATTTGCGCGTCTGAAATAACCAGCGGCGGGGTGACGGCAATCGTATCCCCTGTTGAGCGCACCATCATGCCCTGCTGATGGAACGCATTGTCCATGGCAGTGAAGGCGCGTTTGCCAAAGGCATCGGGGATCGAGGCCAGATCAATGGCGGCCACCAAGCCGATGGTGCGGATATCAAGCACATTGGGCAGGCCTTTGAGGGTCATGACGGCATCCATCCAGCGCGACTCATTGGCTTTGGTGCGTTCAAACAGCTTTTCATCCCGATACACATCCAGCGTCGCCAGAGCCGCCGCGCAAGCCAGCGGATGGGCCGAATAGGTATAGCCGTGGAACAATTCGATCACATGGTCCGGGCCTTTCATAAAGGCATCATAAATGCCTTTGCGGGCAACCACGCCCCCCATCGGTACCGTGCCGGAATTTACCCCTTTGGCAAAAGTCATCAGGTCCGGAACAACACCATAGCGTTCGGCGGCAAAGGGTGTTCCTAAACGGCCAAAGCCGGTAATGACCTCATCAAAAATCAACAAGATTCCGTATTTATCGCAAATGTCACGCAGGCGTTTCAAATAGCCTTTGGGGGCTGGTAAAACCCCGGTTGATCCGGCCATGGGTTCAACCACAACGGCTGCGATGGTGGAGGCATCATGAAGCGCAACGATGCGTTCCAGCTCATCCGCCAGATGCGCACCCCATTCGGGCTCCCCTTTGGTAAAGGCTTGTTCGCTGCGGTTATAGGTATGGGGCAAATGATCAACGCCCGCCAGCATGGTTCCAAACACTTTGCGATTGGCGACAATCCCGCCAACGGAAATTCCGCCAAAGCCAACCCCGTGATAGCCACGTTCACGCCCGATCAACCGGGTACGTTGACCCTGTCCTTTGGCGTTCCAGTAAGCCAGCGCGATTTTCAGGGCCGTATCAATGGCCTCGGATCCAGAATTAACAAAAAACACATGATCCAGATCGCCCGGAGCGAGTTCGGCAATTCGGCTTGCGAGTTTGAATCCGCCATTATGACCAAATTGGAAAGAGGGCGAAAAATCAAGTTCAGCGGCTTGCTTTTGAATTGCTGCGACAATCGGATCACGGGCATGACCCGCATTGCAGCACCACAGACCAGCCGTTGCATCAAGGATCTTTTTACCGTCAGCGGTGGTGTAATGCATGTCCTTGGCACCCACCACCATTCGAGGGCTTTTTTTGAAAGCGCGGTTGGCGGTGAAGGGCATCCACCACGCTTCAAGATCATTCGGCGCATTCAGCGAATGGGCGGAGTGGGCAGCGGTGGCGCTCATGTCAAAATCTCCAATGTTCAGTTTCGGATCACAAGGCGGATCACGAGAGGAAAAACGTCAGGTAAAAGCCGATCAAACAGTCTGTCTTGATTTTCAGCCTGCGTCGATTTTACTTAGAAAATCGGCCAGTCTCCAATCAGGTAGTCTCCAATCAACTCGTCTCTAATCGGCTCATCTGTGCCAAACGCGTGTCTTATAAAGGCAAGCCACGGGGTTTGAACAAGATCGACCCTAGCGCTTTTGGGGGCGCTCTAGCAAGAACCTTTCCTGATCCTTGGACAACCCTGTTAAAACAATGGAAAACCCGTTAAAATCCAGCGCAGTTGAGGGATAAAGCGTGGGTGATAAAGTTTTGGATGCGATTTGGCGATGGATGTGGACTTGCGCAGGGGCGCCGATCCACGCATGCTTGCCAGCCAAGGGGAAAATGGGGCGGAGTGCGAGATGCCGGCCGGCAATGCGATTTTTACATGGAAGACAGCGGGCGAAAGCGCCAGCCCGTTATTGTTTAATTCGCCCCATTCCGGTGCCCATTACAGCGATGCGTTTTTGGATAT
>CAWUMW010000055.1:0-11625 GCA_963923415.1 uncultured Hyphomicrobiales bacterium
CATCGCACTCATATTGGCCGATGACAGCAAAACCCGCGGCACATCTTTCAGGCCCATATCTTTGTAGATAAAGACGGCAATGATAAAGGCGTAAACCGCGCTGATCGCCGCAGCCTCAGTGGGTGTGAAGGCACCGATATAAATCCCGCCCAACACCAAAACAATCAAAGACAGGCCCCAAAATGATTTCTTAAAGGCCTCCCACCGCACGCCCCAATCAGCGCGCGGCAAACGCGGATAGTTATGTTTCCACGCTCGATAAACTGTTGTCATGCCCAACATCGTGGCTAACATCAAACCGGGGATAACCCCGGCCATAAATAATTGACCAACCGAAGCAGACAGCACCCGTTTGCCTTCAGGATCAAGGGCTGTGCTGCCACTGGTTGAAACCGCAAACAACACCATCACAATGGAAGGCGGAATCAAAATCCCCAAAGCGCCGGACGTGGCAATAACACCCGCACCAAATCGCTTAGGAAATCCCTGCTGCACCATCGCCGGCAAAATCACTGATCCCACTGCGATTACAGTGGCAGGCGAGGAGCCAGACACCGCCGCAAACAACGCACAGGCCATCACGCCCGCAAGGCCCAATCCACCATGCCAATGGCCAACCATCGACGTGGCAAAAGCAATCATCCGCCGTGCCACGCCCCCATGCGTCAAAAAATTGCCGGCCAAAATAAAAAACGGAATGGCCATGATTTCAAAACTCTCAATGCCCGTAAATAATTTGAGAGCCACGGCCTCAATCGGCACCGTTGTGAAGAAAAACAAAAAGGTTAAAACCGTCAGACCCAAAGCAATCGAAATAGGCATGCCGGTCATCATCAGCACAATCAACAAACCGAAAATGATGGCGGCGTTCATGGCGTCACCTTTGAACCAGTAGCAGCCTGCGGAGCCAGTACCGGAGGCGGTAAATCCAAGCCCTCCACTTCGCCCGGATCATGATGGGGCAAATCACCTGACTTATAAAAATGCCAGGCCACTTGCAAAAACCGGAAACTCATCAAGGTCGAGCCCAAAGGCACACATAAAAAAATCATCCAGCGCGGCCATTCAAGATCAGGCGACACCTGATCTGTGCCTGCCAGATCCATCACAAATTTTGCTCCCATCACGGCAATAAGAGCGGTGAAAAAAGCCCCTGAGCCAAGACCGGATAAAATAATCCAGCGCTTCTTGTCGGGCTTGAGCAAATTGACCAAAACATCAACGCCCACATGAATACCGGTACGCACACCATAAGCTGCACCAAATTTAGCCATCCAGACAAACATATAGATGCATAATTCTTGTGCCCAGGTGAAATCAAACCGATAAAAAAATGGATATAAAAATTTAACCCCGACACAATAGCGGTGGACCACAGCCACAAAGATCAGCACCGTGGCCGCTCCGATCAATGTGGCGATGATGACTTCTTCAAGTCGATCCAAAAGACGCCCAACCATGTTATGCGCAATCCCTATCTTGTGATGGTTACCCATCCGCATTTTGTCTTTTATGGACCACAACCCAAAATGGATCGCGTCTTTTTAGATGCCTGTTTTATTGCGTCTCTTTGATAAATTCATCAATGACGCTGCGCCCGACCCGACTGGCCATATCGGCATAGATCGGTTCCATTGCTTTACGCATCGCTGCGGTCTCAGCCTCACTCGGCGTCATGATTTGCGCGCGGCCTTTCTTTTTGATTTCGGCCAACGCCTCTTCATTTTCTAAGCGGGCAATCTCATTGGTATAGGTTGTGGCTTCTTTCAGCGCCTTATCCAATTGATCTCTGATGTCAGCGGGCAATCCATCCCAGAATTTTTTGTTCACCACCACGATATATCCAATATAGCCGTGATTGGTGACCGTGATATATTTCTGCACTTCATCAAATTTTTGTGTATAAATATTAGAGGCTGTATTTTCTTGTGCATCCACCACACCGGTTTGCAAGGCTTGATAGACTTCCGAAAACGCCATCACTTGTGGAATCGCACCCAAAGCCTTGAATTGTGCCTCCAGCACTTTTGACGACTGAATACGGAATTTTAGCCCTTTGTAATCTTCAGGAACGCGCAGCGGCTTATTCGCCGACATTTGCTTGAACCCATTATCCCAATAGGCCAAACCCACCATGCCTTTCGGCTCCAGCAATTTTAATAATTTCTGTCCAAGCGGTCCCGTAGTGACTTTATTCAAAGCCGCTTGGTTGGGCAAAATATAAGGGAGATCAAAGACCTCAAATTCTTTCACGCCAATCGGGCCGAATTTTGAATTGGATGGTGCCAGCATTTGCACCGCACCCAACTGCAAAGCCTCTAATTCTTCTTTGTCTTTATAAAGCGTTGAATTGTGGTAAACCTCGATCTTAACCTTACCGGCTGTATATTTTTCTCCCAATTCTTTGAATTTTTCAGCGCCCTTGCCTTTCGGTGTATCGGGAGCCACGACATGGGAAAATTTCAAAACAATTGGCGCTTGTGCTAATACGGGGGATAGCGATCCCACAACAGCGACGGCACATAATCCAAACAAAGCACCCAATGCGGAGTGTTTCATCAAGCTCTCCCTTAAAATCTTTGTGAAGCGTTTCTTATTAAAATCTGTAATTAAACTATCATAAAGCCAGTTCAGACTTTCGCAAGTCAGGCAGCTTTGCTGATCTTACCCGCAAATCACACCCTCAAGTCCCACCCTACAGTTACACCTGAAAACCAATCACCCCTCCTCTGCGGCCATTGTCAGCAGCATCAGGGCATATCTGGTTGTAAAATAATCCGCTCTTTGGCCGAACCCATCACCAGCCGATAGGCTTGAGCGGCTTCTGACAGCGGATAAAGTGCATGTTGCAACACAGCAAAGGGCTTTAAGGCGCCACAAGCAAAGCCTTCGCCCAATTCGCGCAACACCTGTGCCGTCTCAATTGACGAGAGCGCTAACGTATCAATCCCCACATAAGTATGACGCCCGCGATAAAATTCAAAAATATTAAATTCAACAATCTTGTTAATGGCCGAGATTAAAATCTGCCGTCCCAAAACCGCTGTCGCACGATGCGCATCTTGATAATAAGGATCCCCCACCGTGTTATAGACCAAGGACGCCCCTTTTCCATTTGTCATCTCTCGAACCGTTTCAGCGACCTTACCCTGCGCTGCATTAACGATCTCGATCGGCGCCACACTGTGACCGCAATAGTCCTCATCCTTACGCACCACGCCAATCACCCGGGACCCTTTCCAGCTGGCTATCTGTGCTGCCGCCTGCCCGACTTTGCCATTCACGCCCATAATCAAAACGGTCTCGGACGCACCCGCAAATCCAGCCCGACGCAATCCTTCTGCCGCCGTTACAAAAGGCACGCCAATGCCCGCTGCTTCTGGAAACGGCATGGCGGCGGGCTTAGCCACCAAAGCGTCGACCTCCACGCATAAATGGCTGGCATGCGTGCCATCGCGTCTGATCCCCAGATCACCGGAGGATCCAAACACACCCTGACCGATTAAATCGCGCGGGCCATCGATGACAACACCCGCAAAATCACGCCCTGGCACACGCGGAAAAACCGCATAAGGCATCATGCCCAAAGCTGCTTTGACATCAGACGGGTTGACCGCTGCCGCTTTCACCTCAACCAGCGCCATCGGAACATCACCATGGCTCTGCACAGACAAAGCGCGCTGTGTCAGACGCGGTGCGACCTCTGCCAAAGTTTCTGCCTTAGCATCCAGCATCAAGCAGCGCGTATCAACAGACAAAGGCTGCGCTCCAGAGGATTTCAATTGCATCAACACGTCTCCACAAACAGTTAAAAAAGATCACTTGTAACGATGTCTTGCTGACATAGATTTCTTGTAAACAGTGATCACTTGTAAACCCGACAATGCTCAATGATTTAGAGCGCACGCCCCCCATCAACCACCAGCGTCGACCCTGTTGAATAGGGCAGATGCGTGGCGCAAGACATGATGGCTAACGCCACATCATGCGCTGTTGCCACGCGACGCAGCGGCGTGGTCGCTGCAGTTTTTTGATTAAAGTCTGCACCCCGCCCGGGGACAAAGCCTGTATCCACGACACCCGGCGCAACCCCCATCACCCGCACCTCAGGCGCTAAGGCCCGCGCAAGTGATTTGGTCATCACATCAATGCCTGCTTTGGTCGCACAATAGGCGATATTGGATCCTTGCCCGGTCATGCCCGCAATCGATGACACCGAAACAATCAAGCCATCCCCCGATGCTTTTAACAAAGTGTGAAAAGCACGGATGGTCGCAAATTGTCCGCGCCAATTCACTGCAAACATGTCATCAATCAATGCATCATCCAACGCATCCAGATCCGCATGTGCAATTGGCTTGGTAAATCCCGCGCTATTGACCAAAATGTCGCAACGGCCAAATGCGCGCTCGACAGTCTCGCGCAAAGTCACAAGGGATGCGCTATCGGCGACATCAGCTGGAGTGGCCTGATGAGGCCCACCCGGCCATTGCGCCAACAAAGCCTGCGCCTGCTGCGCCTTCTCCGCCCCCGGACGATGGGTGATCACGACATGCGCGCCGGCCTGCGCCATCAATTGCGCTGTAGCCTGACCAATTCCCCCTGCTCCGCCAACAATGACGGCGACTTTCCCTTTCAATTGCACGGTCTGACTATCCTCTCTGCATAAGTTATCGACTTTTATCCATGCTATCGAAAGATCAGGGGACGGGCTAGCGCCCTCAGACATTTTGCTGCAGTGCATACAAATCCACGCCCCCATTATGCATGTGCCCGTCTCAATCACAGCGTCCTTGATACCTGATCAGCGCGTTGCACGAAAAAGAGGCAGCGGTCTTTAAAATGCAACCGAGTTGCTTAAAACGTACAATCTCAAATCAGAATTTGACAAAAGAAAATTTGCCGCACAGTCTGAGCTATGATTTCGTTGATCAAGGGGGGCCTGAGCATGAGCGATCCAATAGCAGCCTATGACGAAAAGCTTCCCCTGCCGCGTTTAGCCGCGCTGGGTTTCCAACATGTGTTAGTGATGTATGCCGGCGCGGTTGCTGTTCCGTTGATTATCGGCGGCGCTTTAGGCCTCACCCCTGAACAAAAGACCCTGCTGATCAATGCCGATTTATTTGCCTGCGGCCTTGCAACGCTGGTGCAGTCACTCGGTGTGGGGGCGGTTGGGATTCGTTTGCCCGTGATGATGGGCGTCACCTTTGCCTCTGTCGCTCCCATGCTGGCAATGGGCGGTGCGGCAAAATCTGCCGGATTAAGCGGCACAGATGCACTGCTCAATATTTATGGGGCCGTGATTGTATCTGGCGTCTTTGCCTTTTTGGTCGCGCCGTTGATTGGTCGGTTGATCCGGTTTTTTCCAGCCGTTGTCACGGGATCCATCATTACTGTGATTGGTATTTCGTTAATGCGCATTGGTATTGGCTGGTTTGGCGGCGGCTTTGCGATGATCAAAAAACCCTTGGAAGGAGGCGGCATGGGCGATGTCGCTAATCCGGCCTTTGGGGCATTGGATAATTTGTCGATTGCCTTTGCCGTGTTGATGGTCATCGTGCTGATCGTCAAATATGCCAAAGGATTTTTTGCCAATATTGCGGTCTTGTTGGGCATTGTCTTCGGTGCCATTGTTGCCACGGCTTTAGGCAAAATGAGTTTTACCACTGTCAGCAATGCGGCCTGGTTTGATGTCATTACGCCGTTTCAATTTGGCATGCCGACCGTTGATTTCTGGAGCGCGCTGACCATGTGCATCGTCATGGTGGTGGTGATGGTGGAATCAACGGGCATGTTCTTGGCGTTGGGTGAAATGACCGGCAAAACTGTTGATGCGCAGGAGCTCACCAAAGGCTTGCGTGCAGATGGGATCGGCACCATTCTTGGTGGTATTTTCAATACATTTCCCTACACATCCTATTCGCAAAATGTCGGCTTGGTTGGTGTAACGGGCGTGCATTCGCGTTGGGTTGCGGTAGCGGGTGGCCTTATTTTAATCGGTCTTGGCCTGATTCCGAAAATGGCGGCCGTTGTTGCCTCAATCCCTGTTTATGTGTTGGGTGGATCGGGTCTGGTTATGTTTGGCATGGTGGCCGCAACCGGCATCAAAATTCTCTCATCAGTCGATTTTAAATCCAATCGCAACAATCTCTTTATCATTGCCATTGGTATCGGCATGGGCATGTTAACATTGATTGCGCCCAATATTTTTGATCACTTCCCCAAAGCCCTCAAGCCGATGCTCGACTCTGGCATTTTGCTCACCACGATTGTCACCGTTCTTCTGAACGCTTTTCTCAATCCTCATGGTGAGAAGCCGCGCTAACAAGGCAAACATGAATAAGCGGAGTGGATCAACGCTTGATCCGCTTCGCAAGATTTTTAACAGGTCTTGATCTGTGAGGCGCTTGAATTTGTGAGGTGCTTTGGTCTGTGAGATTTCTTGATGTTTGACGCCCCATCAATCGGTGGACGCCAAACCCGTTAATTGACCCATTGCTTCAAAATGCGTCGTTCCGCATCGGTAATCTCGGTCAGATTATTGGGAGGCATGGCGCGCGTTAAAACCGACTGCATATAGATTTCGCTTTTGTTTAATTGGATCTGGCTTGGCGTATCAAGCCGCACCCCTTTGGGCGCTGTTCCAATCCCCTCCCACACCGGTTCCGCTGCATGGCACATGGAGCAACGCGAAATCACCACATCAACAACAGAAGCCGGGGCTTCGGCTGTCGCTAATTCAATTCTTTCTGGCAAAGCTGTCCAGCCGAGTTGCTCGCGTGCCGCATTCGATGACCACACCGTTATCGCGACAGCACCCAGCAAAAACACAATGGCAACAGCCCAAGCCCACCAATGATCGCCTTTCCCTGCATGGCGTAAATTGTAAAAGACACGGATCAAAGCCCCGGCGATCAACACACAGCCAACCAGCACAAAGGCATAAGGCGAGGAATAGGTGATCGGATAATGATTGGAAATCATCAAAAACAACACGGGCAACGTCAAATAATTATTATGTGTTGATCGGGATTTTCCAATCGCGCCTAATCGCGGATCAGGCTGCTCGCCTGCTTTGAGCGAGGCAATCACTTTGGTCTGATTGGGAATAATCACCAAAAACACATTGGCGGACATGATCGTGGCCATCAGCGCCCCGGTATGAATAAAAGCCCCGCGCGCTGAAAACACCATTTGATAAATATAGGCCATGCCAATCACATAGACAAAGCCGACCGCCGCCAACACCGCATCATTCTTGCCAATCGGCGAGCGGCACAAATAATCATAGACAAACCACCCCAGCACCAAAGATCCAACGCTGATCGCAATCGCAACAGAGGGGGTGAGTGCCCGCACAGCGGGATCAATCAAAAATAAATCAGCCCGCAAATAATAAATCCACGCCAGCAACACAAAACCCGATAGCCATGTGAAGTAAGATTCCCACTTATGCCAGATCAACTCTTTGGGCAGATGTTCGGGCGCCACCAGATATTTGCGCACTTCATAAAAGCCACCACCATGGACCTCCCACACTTCACCATAAGCGCCTTTGGGCATCTGGGCCTGTGGTTTGAGCGCCGCATCCAAATGCATGAAATAAAAAGAAGAGCCGATCCACGCAATCCCGGCGATAATATGCGTCCAACGCAATAAGAGCGTGCCCCATTCAATCAAAACGGCATCCATGAAACACTCCTTCGGGCTAAAAGAACGCAGTGATTAGGGTCTGACCCCAGTCAGTTGGATGTTGACACAGACCGCTGCTAATCGCAAGAATTGCCCCCACGATCATCGCAACAGACAGGATCACGGATGGGCCGCTTATCCACGCATGTCCTTGATACAGCCAATGGCATCCCCGCACAGGGGGTCGCCCTTGCACTCTATCGCCTCAGCGAAACAGGCGCACCACTCTTACTCAAAAATTCCATCACCAATGCCGATGGTCGCACCGATGCGCCTTTGCTTGAGGGGGCAGACTGTGTGGTCGGATGTTATGAATTGGTGTTTCATATCGGCCCTTATTTTCTTAAGCACGGCCACAGCCCAGCAGGTCATCAATTTCTTGATGCCGTGCCGGTGCGCTTTCACATCACGGATGCGCAGGCGCGCTATCATGTGCCGCTTGTCTGTTCGCCGTGGTCCTATTCGACCTATCGTGGATCTTAAGCGATGCAAACGCCTTACCCTCGCGATATGATCGGCTATGGCGCCACCCCGCCGCATGCCCAATGGCCAAATGCTGCACGCATCGCGCTTCAATTTGTGATCAATTATGAAGAAGGCGGGGAAAATAATATTTTACATGGCGATGAGGCCTCCGAAGCCTTTTTGTCAGAAATTGTCGGCGCGCAACCCTGGGTCGGGCAGCGCCACATGAATATGGAATCAATCTATGAATATGGATCGCGCAGCGGCTTTTGGCGCCTGCATCACATGTTCACCCAACGTGCCATCCCTGTCACAGTCTTTGGTGTGGCAATGGCCATGCAACGCAATCCCGACTGCGTTCAAGCCATGCGAGATGCGCAGTGGGAAATCGCAACCCATGGTTTAAAATGGATTGATTATCGCTCGGTTGCTCCTGACATCGAACAAGCCCATATCCAACAGGCTATTGCCATTCAGCATAATCTGACAGGAGCACGCCCGCTTGGTATTTATCAAGGGCGAACCTCTGAACAGACTCTTGCTTTATCGATGGCTGATGGTGGTTTTCTCTATAGCGCCGATTCCTATGCTGATGAATTACCCTATTGGGTTGAAGGTCCTTATGGCCCGCATTTGATCGTGCCCTATACGCTGGACGCCAATGATATGCGTTTTGCAACCCCGCAAGGATTTAACACCGGCGAACAGTTCTATACCTATTTAAAAGACAGCTTTGATTGTCTTTATGCAGAAGGCGCGACAGCACCGAAAATGCTATCGGTTGGCCTGCATTGCCGATTGGTTGGACGACCCGGCCGTGCGCAGGCCCTTGCGCGCTTCCTCGATTATGTCAAATCTTTCCCTGATGTGTGGTGTGCAACGCGGTTAGAGATTGCCCGCCACTGGATTACCCATCACAAGCCTGCCGCGGGCTATGTCCCGGCCCATCTGTCTCGGGCACTGTTTTGTGCGGTTTATGGCTCGGTTTATGAACATAGCCCATGGATTGCCGAAGCCGTCTGTGAAGGCCCCCGCGGCCCGTCCGTTACAACCGCCCAAGAGTTAAGCGCGCGCATGCGCACAGTCGTCGATCAAGCAAGCCGACAACAACAATTGGATCTGATCAATGCGCATCCTGATTTGTCAGGCAAATTAGCCCAAGCCAAATTGTTAACCGCGGAGTCAACCGCCGAACAAGCCTCTGCAGGGCTTGATCATTTAACCGCTGAAGAACGCGCCCGCTTTGAAGCGCTCAATAACGCCTATAAACAAAAATTTGGATTTGTCTTTATTTTGGCTGTGCGTGGAAAAACCAAAGCGGACATTCTCACCACCTTCCAACGCCGCCTGTCCAACACGCCCGCTGAGGAATTTCAAGAAGCCTTGCAGCAAATCCACATCATCGCCTTGTTGCGCATGCAAACTGTGCTGAGCACCTGATCCGGCGTGCCGCCTCTCTATTTTCAAAAATCAAACACCGCTTTGGCCCATAGCCCCGCCATCTCTTGTCAATGGCCTCATTATAATGATACGGTTACATCTCACTTGATGAGAATTATGCGTTTTCTTAATGAAAACAGAACAATCAAAAACATGAAAGAGGGATCAAAGGGTCATGTGGACACGTCGCTTAGTGCAGACCGCTTTTGCCGGATTACTATCATGGGCTCTTACGCCCGTTTTTGTCACCCCTGTTGTCGCCCAAACCAAATTAAAATGGGCGCATGTTTATGAAGTGTCTGAGCCCTTTCATAAATGGTCGGTGTGGGCCGCCGAAGAAATTGGCAAGCGCACCAATGGACGCTATGCGATTGACGTGTTTCCTGCTTCGCAATTGGGCAAAGAGGCTGACATTAACCAAGGCCTCAAGCTGGGGACTGTTGATATCATCATATCAGGATCGAGTTTCGCAGCCCGCGATTTCGCCCCGATTGGTGTAGGCTATTATCCCTTTACCTTCCGTGATGCCGACCATTTGCTGAAATATGCAAAAAGCGACATTTTTGTTGAATTGGCAAAAGGCTACGAGGAAAAAAGCGGTGGCAACCACATTACTGCACTCAATTATTATGGCACACGTCATACCAGCTCCAATCGGCCCATTGCTAAATGCGTCGATATGAAGGGTTTGAAAATGCGCGTGCCCGACGTGCCGGCCTATCTTGCAATGCCGAAAGCCTGTGGCGCCAACACAACCCCGATTGCTTTTGCTGAAGTCTATCTCGCCCTTCAAAATGGCACTGTCGAAGCGCAAGAAAATCCTTTGACCACGATTGAAGCCAAAAAATTCTATGAAGTGCAAAAGCATATTATCTTGACAGGCCACATCGTTGATCATCTGAACACAGTTATCTCTGGAAAGACATGGAAATCTTTGTCTGACGCCGACAAGAAAATCTTCACCGATGTCACGCAAGAAGCTGCTGCCAAAAGCACAGCCGATATTATCAAACGCGAAGGTGAATTAGTGGATGAATTTAAAAAGATGGGCGTGACAGTCACGCAGATTGACCGGGCTGAATTTCTCGATGCGGTAAACAAAAATACTACATTTGAACAATTTGGCTATCGCAAAGCCGATTGGGATAAAATTCAAGCTATCAAATAAAATTATACCCAAATGATACTATTTGGCAGGATCATAATATCTGCCAAATAGTCTTGTTTTCTTATCAAACTGAAACCATTCTTTCGCATGAGTGAAGCATGACGCGAAAATCACAGCCCGAAAGCACAGAAACGCTTTCCCCCATCACGATTGATGATTTTGCTCCGGTTGATTTAACTGGTCATGAGGCCCTCGAAGATTGGGTAGCGCTGGGCCTGTTTTGGTTCATGTGTTTGGTAGTCTTTTTGCAATTTTTTACCCGCTATGTCCTTAATGACTCCTTTGCCTGGACAGAGGAAATTGCCCGCTATGTTTTAATCGCGGTCATTTATATTGGCACGGCCATGTGCGTAAGGCGCAATCGCCATATTCATGTTGATTTCATCTATCGGCTGTTACCCCCTGTTATCGGACGTCTGCTCTCTACCTTTGTGGATGGATTGCGCATCGTGTTCTTTACCTATGCCACGTGGATCATGTGGAAATTAATGGCCATTATCGGCACTGATGAAATGACGATGATCAAACTTCCGATGAATGTTCTATATTATTTTGTGCTCGCTGGCTTAGCCATTGCAGCCTTTCGATCCGTCCAAATTGCTATCACCAATTGGCGGCAAGGCTATTCGATTTTAGACAATCCAGAAGCCTATCTGGATGAGGGGAGTTTAATCTAATGCTGCTTCTCATCGGATCTTTTCTCATCTTTTTGTTGATCGGCATTCCTGTCGCGCTCGCAATGGCGATCTCCTCCTTACTCTATGTGCTGGTCGATGGCACGATGCAGGATTTTGCTGTCTTGCACCGGATGATCGGCGGCGTTGATTCCTTCCCGCTGCTTGCTGTGCCGTTTTTTATCC
>CAWUMW010000056.1:0-11617 GCA_963923415.1 uncultured Hyphomicrobiales bacterium
CTTTTGGTTCTTTCCAACCCGCCTAACAGCCTCCCGCCCCTTTGATTGGTCAAAAACCTGAACCCCGATTTTTAAAAATCCATGGCAAAACCAAGCGCCCCTCACACCTCGCCTAAAACCGCTCCGGTCAGGCAAAAACGCCTGTCACCAGAACAGCGGCGTGAGGACTTTATACGCAAAGCCACTAGCCTGTTTGCAGAAGAAGGGTTTGAAGTTGGCACCCGCGAATTAGCCCGCAAATTGGGCGTCACCCAACCCTTGCTCTATCGTTATTTTCCGAGCAAAGAGCAGCTGATCCGCGAAGTCTATAACCGCGTTTATCTCGAACGCTGGAATAGCGATTGGGATGAATGGCTAGGGGATCGCAGTCGTCCAATCCGCGAAAGATTACTGCTGTTTTACATGTCTTATACCGATACGATCTTTACCCGCGACTGGATCCGCATCTATTTATTTTCCGGGCTCAAAGGTGCTGAAGTTAATAAATGGTATGTCAAAATCATTGAAACACGCGTGCTCAAGCGGATCATCGAAGAATATCGCGCTGAAGCCGGCTTGCCTGAACAAGAAGCCTCCTTAGGAGAGCTGGAACTCGCATGGATGCTGCATGGCGGCATCTTTTATTATGGCGTTCGCAAACATATTTATGGATCATCCGTGCTTGAAGACAAGCAACGCACAATCACCAATGCGTTAGATGTGTTTTTGGAAGGGATCGCACGGGTCTTTGGCACCAGTGTGAAAACTCGCCCCACCACGATCCGTCGCGTCGCACCAGCGGAACTCTGATCCGCTCTTCTTTATTAAAATTTCAAGCATTATGAGGCCTCATACCGCACAAACAACGGCATGAGGCCCTCATTGTTTTAAAGATCAAGATTAAGAAGGCGTGCAGCATTGCCGCAGGTGATTTTGAAAAAATCCTCATCATCAAGACCAATCCCAGCCACATGGCCGACGGGATTATATTCAGCCATATCGAAAGGATAATCTGATCCCATCAAAATACGATCAGGCCCAAACAATTCAACCAAATAAGCCAGCTGGTGATAGCTAAACACCACCGTATCTAAATAGACTTGGCGCAAATAGGTAGTCGGAGGCAAAGGTAGTTTGGCATGACTGTCTTCACGGGCGCCCCATGCATGATCAATCCGTCCTGAATAGCCGGGCAGAAAACCGCCGCCATGCACCGCCATTAAATTTAAATCCGGAAACTTTGCCAAAGTGCCGTTAAAAATTAAATGATGCAAAGCCAATGCCGTCTCAAGCGGATTTCCAACCACATTGTTGAAATAAAAATCGGTAAAGCGCTCACCATGGGTAAAGCCATTGGGATGCATCATAATAAAGGCACCGCGCTTTTGCGCTTCAGCAAAAAAGATATCATTTTTTTCTGCTGCCACTTCCCCACCATTGATGCTGGTGAGAATTTGCACGCCTTTCAATCCGCATTCATCCATCGCATAAGCAAGATCCGCAACAGCCTGTTCTGGCTCTTGCAAGGTCACAGTACCCAATCCCACAAAGCGATCTGGATATTTCGCGCAATAGGTTGCCATGCCTTCATTAACAACACGATGCGCTTTCGCAGCGATTTTAGGATCAACCGTATAATAGCACTGATTAGGAGCCGGAGCGATGACTTGAATATCAATCGCCATGGCATCCATATCTTTCAATCGTTTGTCGTGCTGTGTAATGACTTCCGCACGATCACGGTCTTGCTGTGCATTGATGGCCTTGGTTTGCGCATTGGCAAAATGCGCGAGAGGCACGCGACTCCAATCAACAAGCTCAGCGGCAATTTTAGCCCCATCGGGCACGACAATATGTGCATGAATGTCGATTGTGGGCGTGTCACGACGACGGGCACGTCCATCTGCATCATGGATACGGGCTGCGGTGGGACCATAGCGGTTCGGACCATTAAAAAACATTTTCTTCCTCACTTTACGTTACATGAATAAACAGATGAGGGGGCAATCTGTTCGATTTGCCCACTCGCAGCGGACCGGGTAATAGCTTCAAAAGCCAACACATTCGACAGCATTTCATCCATGTCAACAGGATAAGGCGCTTGACCCATCACAGCCTGAGCAAAGGCTTCAAGATTATCCCGCACCGCCGGATGGGGTGGGTAAAAACGCGTGAGCGGATCTTGCCCACGCTGCACAGTCGTCACATCCCATCCGGTGGGTTTTTCAGGATGGGTCCGATCCCGGATTTCCATAGAACCTTGCGAACCAAACAGCGCCAGCCTGCCATAAAAAGGGGTTGCCAAAATAGCGCTGATTTGCGCCGTTGCGCCCGATTCAAACCCCAGCGTCACCGACAACGTATCTCCATTGGCAAAACTGCTGCCGCGTGTTGCAAGGCGCGCCCAAACCTCTTTAGGTTTGCCAAACAACGCAATCGATAAATCAACCAGATGGATCCCTGTTGCTGACAGAGGACCAACCGGCGCCTCCTGAGCAGACAAGCGCCAATTATCCGGCGGTAAAGCAAAAAATTTATCTTGCGAAAAATTGGCTTCGAGCATCAGCATCGTGCCAAATTCTCCTTGGCTGAAGCGTTGCCGCATCTCAATGACTGCTGGTTCAAACCGGCGCTCATGGCCGATACCGATCTGCACCCCTGCCGCCTTAACAGCCTGCAAAGCCGCCTCAACCTCCTCTTGGCGCGTACACAGCGGCTTTTCACAAAACACATGTTTGCCTGCCTGTGCCGCGGCGATGATTTGCGCCGCATGGAATTTATGCGGCGAGCATAAAATCACCGCATCAATATCAGCGCGCGTCAAAGCATCTTCAAAATGTGCCGAGACATCAAGCCCTGCTGCTTGTGCTGCGTCGCGCCCACTCTGATCGGGATCAATCCCCAGCACGGGACGTATCAGCGTGCTCTGCGCCAAATCCCGCGCAATGGTGCGTCCCCACCAGCCCAACCCGATCAAAGCGGCTCTGATCATCATGTCTCTCTTTCGGTTCCGTTACCACGCTCTCACGACAGAGTTTTTATTTCTTGCCACGCCGTGACCAATAAACCGGCACATTGATCGGATCTGCGGCTTGCAATCCCTGCGCTTCCACTTCTTCATAGCTACGAATTGCCGCATCAACCACCGGCACATCCACATGCAATTGTTTTGCAAATGAAGACATCGTCACCAAATCTTTTTTAGCGGCCCCCACATCAAAAGCGGGCGCCCCGGTCGGATGGCCTGCTAGCAATTTAGCAATGTCAGCGCCACGGCCTTTCATGGCTGTGGGTGTGCCTGATGTATCGGACAAAATATCAATCACACGCTCGGCAGGCAGGCCAAGCGGCGCGCATAAAGACAATGCCTCACCCAATGCCTGCCAATAAACCAGCAAAGGTAAATTCACCGCAAGCTTCATCTTGGCTCCGGCTCCAACCTCTCCCACATGTTCAACACGCCGGCACATTTGTTCTAGCAGCGGCATAGCCTGCGCGACATCGCCATCACGCCCACCAACCAGCCCTAGCAATTTACCGTCCCGCGCCGGCCCTACAGTGCCCCCCACCGGGCATTCAATATAAAGCCCGCCTTGCGCACGCACATCGCGCGCTGCCGCTTCCTCGACTTCTGGCAAAACAGTGCTCATTTCAATCACTATTTTACCTGTGATCGGCACCGATAAAACACCGTTGGGACCACGCAGCACCGCATCAATCGCTTGATCATTAAACAACATGGTGATGATGACATCACTTGCTGTTGCGAGATCGGCAGGCGTTGCGGCTTTATGCGCCCCCAGACCAACCAAAGGCTGGGTTTTTTGGGCATCCCGATTCCAGACATGCACCTCATGCCCAACCGACAACAACCGTTGGGCAATCGCTGCCCCCATCCGTCCCATTCCGCAAATTCCGACTTTCATCGCCATCCCCTTTTTGTCACTCCGCGTGATGCAGACTCTGTGTGATCCGCTCAACTGTCAGCGGCATATCCCGCACCCTCACACCCAAAGCATGGGCAATTGCATTGCCAAGTGCAGCCGCCATAGGCCCGGCCACACATTCCCCCACCCCTAACGCTGGCGCTCCGGCTGGCGCCACCAACTCGACCACGATGTCCGGGGTTTCGCTGAATGTCAGAATGGGATAATCCGCCCATGAGCGCGCTGCAAATCCCGCCTGTGAAAAACCTGCTGCTTCTTTTAAAGTCCAGCTGGCGGCTTGGATCACGCCCCCTTCAATTTGATTGATCACCCCATCCCGATGAATCACTTCTCCCGCATCAACGGCGACATAAACACGCTTCATGACAAGGCGCTCAGTGATGTCTAAATCCACCACCACCGCACACCAAGCCCCTAAATTTTTATAACGCGCAAAGCCAAGCCCCAAGCCCTGCCCTTCGCCACCTGCCATGCGCTTATGCCAACCGGACATCTTGGCCGCGGTCTCAATCACCTGACGGCCACGGTCATCCGATAAATGCCGCAAGCGAAAGGCAACAGGATCCTGATCGGAGGCTAGAGCCAATTCATCCAGAAAACACTCAATCGCAAACACATTGGCATGCGCGCCCAAAGCCCGCATCGCGGAACTGCGCAATGGACCTTGCGGCAATAAGTGATGCGTGATCCGTCGCGCTTCAAATTCATAAAGCGGCACTGCATTGCGGTCCCCGCCGCCTTGCGGCCGCGGTGCATCGGCTAAAGGCGGTAATGGATGCGGCTCAGCCAAGTGAGAGGCAGCCAGCAAGGCGACCCCATCACCAAATCCTGGGCGCGCCAAATGCGGCGGACTATAAACATCATGTGACCAGTTTCGGATCTGCCCCTGTGAATCAAGATCTGCTGCGAGATCAATTCGCATCGCCGCCCCAAAAGGCGACCAGCTTAATTCATCAGCCCGTGACCACATCACCATCACAGGCCCATCCACCGAGCGGGCCAGCAAGGCGGCATCCAGCGCCACATCATCCGCCCCGTTATGCCCATAACAGCCCGAACCATGCCGATGATAAACCACAACCTGTTCTGCAGTGAGCCCAAATACCCGCGCTAATTGACGCTGCAACGGATAAATCCCTTGCGAATGGCTATAGACATGAAGCTGCCCATGATGCCACTGCGCCACCGCCGTTGATGGACCAATGGAGGCATGCGCCAAATAGGGCCGCGAATAGCGCGCCTTGACATGCTGCAAATCACTGTCCTGCGCGAAAGGCTCATCGATAAAACAAGTGCTGTGCGGCGTAACAGCATCCATCCACCCATTCAGCCCGTCATCATCGGGAAGAGGCTCTGGCTCTGACCAATGCGCCGTTTTTTGCATCACAAGAAGCGCTGCCATCGCAGCGTCATCACTTCGGGCCACCACACCCGCAAAAGAACCGTCTTGCACAACGTGAACAACGCCCGGCATGGCCTGCACCCGCACCCGATCAAAATCTAACAGCCTTTGCTTGGGATGAGAGGCGCGCAAGACCCGACCATAATATTGACCGGGCAAGCGCAAATCTTGAATAAAAGCGGAGGTTGAGATTTTTTGTTGCAAATCGATGCGCTTGATCGCTTGGTGATCCATCGTGCCACCACGCAAACGCGGTGCGGGCAAATCCAGTGCCGAAACATCAAGCGACACCACATCGCGCAATTGATGATAGCGCAACGCCTGATTGCTTTGAGGATGCCGCAAATAGCCATCAGCCACAACAAGATCTTCAGGCTGGCACTCAAATTGGCGCGCTGCAGCCTCAACGCATAAGTCCCTCACCTGTGCGGCGGCCCAGCGCATCGCCGCTCCGCCATGCTCAATCGAAAAACTACCCGCTGTATAGCCTTCATCGGGTGCTGAGGCTGTATCGGCAGGCACGACATCAATCGCATCCAATTCAACGCCCAATTCGGTGGCTGCAATCATCGCCATTGCGGTTGCAATACCTTGACCCAATTCGACCTTGCCCGAACGGATCCGCACCCGCCCATCGGCGGTCAATTCAACCCAGCGTGAAAGAAGTGGATTGGCTTTTAAATTGGCCGGGAACTGGCTCATGCGCTCCCTCCCGCTGCTTGCAAAGCCACAAGACGATCCACCACTTTGATAAGACGTGGATGCGCCCCACAGCGGCATAAATGCCGCTCATCAAGCCAATGCAAAATCTGCGCGCGCGTCAGCACCGGATTGTCTTTCATCAATCCCGCCAATCCCATGATCAGACCATTGCTGCAATAGCCGCATTGCGCCGCCTGTTCTTCTAAAAACAAATTTTGAACCCGCGCAATCCAACGTTCATGAGTGGCCATTTCAATCGTTGTCACCGAGCGTCCTGCAACAGCCGACACAGGCAATGTGCAGGCTTGCACGGGCCGTCCATCCAACCAAATGGTGCAGGCCCCGCAATAGCCCTCCGAACATCCAACCCGCGTGCCACAGTGCTCCAACACCCCCCGCAACACCTGCAATAGCATTGTCTGGGCTGATGTCTGAGTCGATGTCTCGACCTCAACAGGCGCGCCATTTAATTCAAAAGAAATGCGTGAAGCCGGCATGCTATCCCTCAATGGCCGTGAAACAAGCCAAGATGCTGGACAATCAAGGCATCATTGTTTCGCACCTGATCAGCAGGCCCGGAAAAAACCACTGACCCCGTATTTAAAATCACCACATCATCGGCCAATGAAAGTGCAAGATCACTATTTTGTTCGACTAAAATGATCGATTGCCCTTCTGCTTTTAACCGCGCAATGGTCCGCCCGACTTCGGCAACAATGAGCGGCGCCAATCCTTCTGACGGTTCATCCAACAACAAAACACGTGGATTACCCATCAATGCCCGCCCCAAAGCGAGCATTTGCTGCTCACCGCCTGACAAGGATCCTGCCAATTGCGGTTGGCGTTCGGCCAGACGGGGAAACAACTCAAAAATGCGCTCCAAAGTCCAAGGTTTAGCATTGACATTGGCATCCATGACATCATGTTCACGTTGGCGTGCCACAATCAAATTCTCACGCACAGTCAAGGATGGAAAAATTCGACGGCCTTGCGGCACCAAACCTATTCCCGCTTTAGAAATCGCTTCAGGGGGCCATCCAGCAATCTCTTTGCCGAATAATTTGATGCTGCCATTTTGCGGCGAGACAAGTCCCATCATGGCAGAAATCCATGTGGTTTTTCCAGCCCCATTGCGACCCAACAAAGCCAAAACATGTCCGGCCTTTAGCGTCATCGATACCGCATGTAAAACATGGCTATCGGCATAATAGGCATCAATCCGGTCGATCTCGAGGGCATTAGTGACCAAGATAGACCTCCCGCGTTTTCTCATCCGCAATCACATCATCGCGCAAGCCATCAACAATCACCCGCCCATAATGCAGAAGCGTGACAGTCTCAGCAAGATCAAGCGCCGTATCCATATCATGCTCAATCATAACGACCGTGGTTTCACGCGGGATCGCCGCAATCAAATCTTTGATCGTGCCGCGCTCTTCCGCGGAGAGACCGGCCAGCGGCTCATCAAGCAACAATAATTTCGGCTTTTGGGCCATAGCCATGGCGATTTCTACACGCCGCTTCTGACCATAGGCAATTTCCGACACCAAACGATCGGCCATCTGTGACAGGCCGACACGCGCCAGAACCTCGCGCGCTTGCGCCTCCATATGGCTATAATCCCGCAACGGCCGAAACATATTCCAGCGTTGCGGGGTTAAGCCCAACAGGCCAAGCGTGACATTATGCACCAGCGTATCTTTGGCAAACAAAGTGATGATTTGATAAGTGCGCGATAGTCCTTTATGCGCCCGTTCATGCGGCTTTAAGCGCGTGACATCTTCTCCGAATAAACGGATCTCACCGGAGGTTGAGAAAAAATCACCGGTGATCTGATTAAACAAAGTGGTTTTGCCCGCTCCGTTCGGACCAATGATCAACCGCCGCTCTCCGGGCATAACCCGCAAAGACACATCAGAGGTTGCAGGCAATCCACCGAAAAATTTATTCAGCTTGATCAATTCCAGTGCAGGATTTTGATGGCTCATCATGCACCTCCCGGCTTTTTAGACAATAACCGTTTGAGACCGGGCACAATCCCTTCCGGCAGGACCAGCACAATAAACAAGAACACGAATCCAAGCAGCATATTCCAACGTTCGATATAGGCTGAGGCATAATTTTTCAAAATGATCAACAAAGCCGACCCAACCAGCGGTCCGGCCAAAGTGCCCGATCCGCCGGCAATCACGCTGAGCAAGCCCTCTGCCGAAGCGGTAATCGAAAGGGCGCTGGGATGAATATATTTGGTGTAATAGACATAGAGCAGACCAGAAACCGCCCCCCAAAAGCCCGCATAAAGAAAGGTCAACCAACGGATCATCCACACATCATGCCCTAATGCGGACATCCGCCGCGCTTGATCCCGCGTGCCGCGCAAAGCCGCCCCAAAGGCGGAAGCAACAAAGATGCTCATCATCACATAAGCAATCAGAAACACCCCGAAGCTAAACCAGTAAAAGGCGCGCGCATCATCAAGCGCAAAACCAAAAGGATGTGGACGGGTCAGACCCGTCATTCCATTATCTCCATTGGTCACCGCAACCCAGCGATAGGCCAAACCCCATAGAACTTGCGAAAGCGCGAGTGTGATCATCAAAAAACCAAGCCCTGTGGCGCGCAAGGCAATCAAGCCAAACAGACCCGCTAACACCAATGTGGCCAGAATTGACAACAAAGCCGCTGTGCCATGATCAAACCCCAAACGCGTACTGGCCCATGCGCTGACATAGGCTGCAAAGCCCACAAAAGAGGCATGGCCGAGTGATGTTAATCCGCCATAGCCAACCAGCAAATTCAAGCTCATGGCAAAAATTGCCCCGATCAGAATTTGGCTCGACAGATTGATATAAAAATCGCCTGCAACCAAAGGCAGCAAGGCCCCTAGCCCACACAAAACGCCCACCGGCAGATATTTCATGCACTGATCCTCCCGAACAGGCCCTGCGGGCGGAATGCAATAACAAAAATCATCGGCAGGAATAGAATCACATAGGCCAAATCAGGCAATAAAGCGATGCCGAACGTATAGACAAAGCCAACGATAAAAGCACCGATGAACGATCCAAACAAACTGCCAACGCCACCTAAAATCACCACGATCAAAGCCAGCGGCAACATATCCGCATCCAGTCCCGGATAGGCCGACATAATCGGCCCCGCTAACACGCCCCCAACCCCTGCAATGCCAGCACCAAAACAAAACACGGCTGTAAACAACGTCGAGACCGGAATGCCAATCGCCCGGGCCATGCCCATATCATCCACCCCAGCCCGGATCATGGCCCCAATCCGCGTCCGCTCTAACAAAGCATAGAGGATCAAAGCTGCAATCACGGCACAGCCCACCACCACCACCCGATAGGTTGGAAAGGCATAGCCTGCCAGCAACAAAGGACGCCGCAAATCAGCCGGGGTCGGCACCGGGATCGGATCCCCTCCCCATAACAATAAACAGGCATCGGCAATGATAAAAGACATGCCGAGCGTGACTAAAACCTGCCCGAGCGGATTGGTGGATAAACGGCGCAAGACCAAGCGCTCCAAAACCCCACCAAAGGCTGCAACAAGACAGCCCGCGCCTGCCGCTGCAATCCATAAATTCACACCCTCGATACTGCGCATCGCACTGGCCCCCAAATAGGCACCAAGCATGAAAAAAGCTCCATGCGTCAGATTAGCAATCCGCATCAAACCAAAAATAAGGGAAAAGCCGGAGGCCAACAAAAACAACAAACCGCCCAGAGCGAGGCTATTGAGACCTTGAATGATCCAAAACTGCATTCGTGTTCACCCCCCTCATTTTATTAACGCCCCTCATTGTGTTAACGCCGCGTGTCTCAGGGCTTCGTTTCACCCCAACCCCGCAGGTTTTTTATTTCCCCGTAAGCTCTTGGCGGCTTCTGAGGATAATGGGCAGGAGAACGATCGCATCCCTCTCCTGCCTGATAGGGTTAGGCCCCATATTGGCGCATCTCAGCCCGATACCAATCACCGATTTCGCTCGCTGTCATCAAGGCAACCCCTTCATGCGAGATGATATAATCCAGCAATTCTTCAAGATAGCGAATACGGTGCGGAACACCCGTAATATAGGGATGAATGGAGATTGCCATAATGCGGGCATTGTCTGCCCCTTCGCGATAAAGCCGGTCGAATTGATCAATGCCCCGTTTTAAGAACACGTCTGACTCATGCTGTTGGAGGGCATGAACCGTAATGTCATTTAATTCCACCGTATAAGGAATAGTGGTGATGGTTCCGTGAGGCGTTTGAATGTCTTGGGGCAAATCATCAATGACCCAATCCGCAACATATTCAATGCCATGTTTACGCAACAGATCGAGCGTTTCCTCGGTTTCCGTTAAGCCCGGGCTCTCCCATGAGCGCGGCGCTTGCCCTGTAAATTGATGGATCGCTTCAACAGTGCGCGCAATCGCCTCGTCTTGATTTTCGACTTTATGCATGGGCCCTTGCAAATAGCCATGTCCCATAAATTCAAACCCAGCCTCCCGCGCAGCTTCGGCCACGCGCGGATAAGAACGGCAAACATGACCATTGATCGCGCAGGTCGTCTTAAATCCCCGCGAGGTTAGGGCTTCAAACTGACGCCAGAAACCAGCCCGCATTCCATATTCATGCCAAGACCAATTCGGCACATCCGGCAAAAGCGGCACACCCATCGGGGGGGGCAGAACCGTGCGCGGCATGGCCTTTTCAATGCGCCATTCTTCAACATTCAAAATCACCCAAACGGCGAGTCTGGCTTTGTTGGGCAAAACCAACCGTGGACGATCAATCAAAGCCTGATAGGGCACCCGATCTGTTAATGTCATTGTTCCCTCTTCTTGTCCTGACAACACAGCGATCTCTCTAGGTTACGCAATGTCGAGAAAACCAGCAATGGCTTGATTAAAGGCTTCCCGATGATCAATATTCGGTAAATGCGCCGCATGGGGGATGACAATCAATCCAGCAGACGGTGTCGCTTGCGCCATGGCGCGCATGACCTCTGGCGGTGCCCCCATATCTTGATCGCCCACCACATACAGCATCGGCACCTGAATGCTGCCGAGATCCTTGAAATAATCGAGATGCTTCAAACCTTGCGCGCAGGCTTTATATCCCTCCGGCGCGGTCTGTAAAAAAACATCCACAAAATCTTGCAAGGCTTGCGGATGGGCCTTGCGCCATTCCTCGACAAACCAACGTTCCATCGTGGCATGCACAATGGCCTGAAGCCCGCCAGCATCAATGGCCGCCATACGGTCATCCCAGCTTTTGATAAAGGCCGGTGGATTATCAGCCCGGGCATCACAACAAATGATTTTCCCAAACCGATCCGCGTGATGAAGAGCCAAGCCCAGACCCGTCATCCCCCCCAGCGACAAGCCCATAAAATCCGTGTGTTGGATGTGATAGTGATCACACAGGGTCAGCACATCACCGACGAGGTGCTCCATCATATAAGGCCCTTTCGGTGCCTCTGATTGGCCATGCCCACGCGTATCATAGCGCAACACACGGTAGCGTGTTTCGAGCAAAGGTAATTGCGGCTCCCACATCTGCGCTGACGCACCGAGAGAAT
>CAWUMW010000057.1:0-11540 GCA_963923415.1 uncultured Hyphomicrobiales bacterium
TTGTGGCTGATGAAGGCCCATATTTTGCCTCAACGTTTGATGTGGCCGTAAGACTGTGAGCGGTTTAAGATGGGTTTGAGACGCCTGAACTCATATTCAAAAGTTACCGAACAAGAAAGGTCGAATCATGGCAGTCAAAGCAGGGTGGAATGGTCGCTTTTTCGAGGATTTTGTGATTGGGGATGTTTATAAACATCCGCTTGGGCGTACCATCACCGCAACAGATAATTCTTGGTTTACCTTACTGACTTTAAACACCGCGCATCCGCATTTTGATGCGCATTATGCGGCCCATACTGAATTTGGTAAACCGTTAGTGAATTCTTGTTTGACGCTGGCTTTGGTCACCGGACAATCGGTCACTGACGTCTCGCAAAATGTGTTTGCTAATCTGGGTTGGGATGAGGTGCGATTGCCCAATCCGGTGTTTGAGGGCGATACGCTTTATGCAGAGAGCGAAGTTTTGGAATTGCGCGAGTCCAAATCACGGCCTGATATCGGTATCGTGACCATTAAAACCTTGGGCTATAATCAAGACGGTGTGATCGTGGTCTCTTTCCGCCGGACATTGATGGTTTATCGGCGGGGACAGGGGCCGGGTGGGGCGCATCGGCCCGAGCCGCAATTGGCAAAATAATGAGGCACTTTGGGGTTGTATCTTTTAGGTCTTCCCCGTTTTTTGCTCTGTTGATTTACCGCAAGGCAGGATTGTCTAGCTCATGTAAAGATAGCAGGGTAGAATACTGTTTGGGACTAGGGTGCTGATCCCCGATATTTAACGGCGAAAAGGAGTTCTAATATGCCGATTAAGAGCATTCTTGTGGTTGTGGCCGGTGCGGAGACCACAAATCCGGCTTTGGCGCTGGCTTTCTCGCTTGCTCAAAAACATCAAGCGCATATTGCAGCACTGTATGTCAAACCGGTGGTGATGGTCTATTCAGACGGCATGGGGTTTGACATGACCCCCAGCGTGATTGAGGCTCAACAGGCCTATTTGCAAGCCTCCGCTGAAAAGGCGGAAAGTGTGACCAAGGCGCAAGCGGCTAAGGCTGGCGTTGAGATCGAATGGCGCTGCGAGGAAGGCGATGAATTGGCTGTTGCAGCAGCTCATGCCCGGGTCAGCGATTTGGTCATGACAACCCCGGAAGTTGCCAGAGATTTGATGTTTGAAGCTGGGATCCCGGTTCTCTCAGTGCCGCAAGGGGCGTCCGATCAGCTCGCTAAGCGGGTTTTGGTGGCGTGGAATGGATCACGCGAAGCAGCCCGCGCGGTGCGGGATGCGCGCTCTATGATCAAAGACTCGGAACAAGTCATTGTCGCCGTGTTTGATCCACCGCATGGCAAAGGCATGGGCCATGATTTGGCGAATTTGTTGGCCAGGCATGGCGCCAATGTCAGCGTGCGGGAAATGCTGTCAGATGGCGACAATATTGGTGAATTATTGATGGAAGAGGCCAAAGCCAATGGATGCGGCCTCATCGTCATGGGCGGCTATGGCCATTCACGCTTCCGGGAGTGGATTTTGGGCGGCGTGACGGACGCCATTCTCAATGACTCGTCCTTGCCGATTTTGATATCTCATTGATTTATATAAAAAATCTGTCCCACGATCATCACGGTCGCGGGGCTTTCGCGGCCCACCTATATTTATGTTGCAATGCACAAAAAACCATGAGACACTGTTCTTGCTTTGCTCAATCCTTGTGCTCAAGGGCGGGGTAGGAGAGCCGATATTGAACGCGTGTTTGGTAATCGTGTTTTTTGATGAATGGTGTGGCCATGGCTAAAAATGCTCCTAAGGTTTGGCAAACGAAATATGGATCTCGTAAGGTACGCGTTGACTTGCCGACGGTGAACGAGGCAGTGTTTGCAGCACAGGGCTTAACGGATGATCCCGCTGAGCAAATTGAAATTGCAACAGGCCTTTATGGCGGTGATGTTGCCGATGTGCTGGCGGAAATCGAACGGTTGAAAAAGAGCCGCCCCGTGCGCATTAAACCTCGCGGTGGTAGTATCGAAGTGCGCACAGCGACAACCCGTAATTTTGTGGTCGAGCGTCGCGCTCCGCGCCGTTTCGTGATGCAATAAATGAAATCGTCGCGTTACGCGCTTCGGCTTGCTGCGATGAGATAGCCCCGCACGGGCTTGTCGAGTTCGGTGCGCAAAATCTGTTCGCTGCAATGGATGCTCTTTAACCCGTGGCGGTTAAAACACACGTCCAAATAGCTGCGATGATGGGCATAACGGCCACTGGCTTGCAATTTGAACGGATAGATTTCTTCAGTCAGCATTTCGGTTGTGAAAATCAACAGACCCTGTGGCGTCAAAGCTCGTGTAATCTGACCAATGATCGGGTCCAAGGCGCCGAAATAGATCAGCGTATCCATGCAGACAATCAGATCATAGGGGTGGGGTGCCGCGTCGAGATAGGCGCCAATTTCTTGGCAATAGAGTTCATCATAGAGCGCGCGTTGATCCGCATAGGCCAACATAGCCGAGGATAAGTCGACACCGGTCAATATGCGCGCATAGGGTTTTAACATGGGCGCGCACAAGCCTGTGCCACATCCCGCATCGAGAATAGTTAAAGCCTGCGTCGGCGGGGCCAAATCCTTGAGAAGCTGGTCCAGCAGAGACGGGCCGCTATAGCCGAGTTGGCTTAATTTTTGATCAAATTCAGGTGCATAATCATCAAAGGTCACGTGAATATAGGCATCCGAACAGCGGTCGGGAACATTTTGATTGCTGCAAGCGGCATGTAAATGCACGGGAATCGGATTGCCGGGATCTTGCTCTTTCCAGCGCTGATAGACTTCAGCGGCTTTTTCAAGTTGCCCCAAGACATAATAGGCTTTGCCGAGCAGAAAGGGCGTTGTGTCTTCAATCGGGGAAAGAATGTAACTGCGGCAATAGGCCTCGACTGACTCCGCCGCGCGGCCTTGTTGCGCATAAAGGGTGGAGAGCAAACGATAGGCTTCCTGACAGTTTGGATCGAGCGCAATCGCTTTTTGGTAGCACTGTTCAGCAGTTTCACTGTGTTGGCTGCGCTCATAAACCGAGCCCAGATTGATCAATGTTTGCACATCGTCAGGGGCCAGACGGTGCATCTTTTCAAAAATGCGGATGGCGTCGGCCAGTTTATTTTGAGCCACCAACACATTGGCAAAATTGCCTAACCAGTCAATGCGCGCATCAGATTGGCTGACCGTCTTTTCCAGAACCGTAATGGCTTGCTCGTGACGGCCGAGATGATGCAGAGCGATGCCAAGATAATGCTGCCCTTCTAAATAATCGGCGGCGTGTTCGGGCATGGATTGGTAAAATTCGACCGCTTTGAGAAAGTCGCCCGCCGCATGCGATAACAGGGCCTCTTGAAATCCGGCCTGATCATCAGCAGAGGGGGGAACAGGGGGAGACGTCAATGCGGGAGCCCTTTCAAGGAATTTACGGCACAAGAATCACGAAATACAACTTTTGCGATTAATTGTCTGACTAATTGCCAAATCTGTATATGTCATTGAAAAATTTGTCTATTCAGGAAAGATTGTTTGATTCTATTGATTTGCCGTCCCAATTCAGCTATGATGTCTAAATACTGCGCTTCGTCGCTTATTGCCGTGTTTTTGCGTATGCGTGCGTGATTTTTGTTTTCTTTACATTTCAATCTTTTTAACCAACTTGGAGAAATCCATGTCTGTGAACTCCTTTGTCCAAACGGTTCTTTCATTGAACCTGCTTGAAAAAGAATACGGACTTTCCCAAATCGATTCTGGTGAAAGAGCTGTGTTCGATGCCATTGTTCGGCATCATTCGGCTGGCAAAGCACCCGCACCGTCGGATCTGCTAACCGAAAATATTGCCTCGCGTTCGTCCGTTTATCGTCATATCGCGCGCTTAAAAACCATTGGTCTGATCAAAGAACATTGGCAGGAAGGTCGTTGCCTTTTGATGTTGTCCTCACGCGTTGAAGAAATGGTGGAACGGATTGTTGCCATCCATTTTGATCATGCCAGAGTCGCGGCCTCGCTGGAGGCTGTTTCGCGGTAAATCCGCGTGGTGTTTGTTTAAAAAAAGCAGTCCGGCCTTTAGGCCGGACTGTAGAGATAAGCTTTAGAGATAAGCCTTATCATGTGACAAGGCCCATCAGGCTTTTGAGCGATTTTTTTCCAACCAGCTTTGGACAAGCGCAACAGTTTTATCAATCTCTGGATGATGTAATCCTTGTTGGGCTGCAAGGGTTTTGACCACCAGATCCACACGTTCGATATTCTGTGCGCCTGCGGCTAAGGCGCGGGCGGCCGATGACGGGCGGATGAGGCCCTGAGCGGCATTTGCATATTTTTCAAAGGGAACGAGATCGGAGGGATTGGCGCCGAGTTTAACGCACAGCGCATTGACCCATTCATAGATTTGCCGTGATAAAGCGAGATCACTATGCACGGCGTCTTTGATGGGGCGCATGTCATTGGGCTGCACACAGCGATAATTCCCCGTTAGTAGCATGGCCCATTTAGCAAGCGGTACAAACACCGAGTCATGGACTTTGAGTTTGACGGGCAGTTCAACGGAACCGTGGCCGTCATCATAGCGCGCGGCTTCGATATCGTGCTGCAAACGCAGCAAGAGGGCATCATCCGCGGCATGGCCGAATTTGGCGACTTTGAAATTGGTTGGCAGGCTGACCTGCAACACATTGACAGGCTCATCCGGGGGGCGGAAAGCCTGCGGATCGGGGCTGCACAAGGTCATGCGACTAGGGTCAAAAGACGCCCAGACGCTTGCATCGGTAAAGCAGGGGCCAAGCTTGGAGGCATCCACGCCCGGCAGTCGTGCCAGATAGGGCAGCGGCGGCATGTTCATAATCGACATAGCGGGCTTTTTGGATTGAGCGATGCGGTCAATCAATTCACGCACGCCTGCTGAGCGATATTGCGGTTCCTGCATTGCAAGGCCGATTAAATCATAATCGGCTGGATTGGCAGCGTCAGGCCCCAAGGCTCTGATGTGTCCTTTGAGCTTGCGCGAGTCGACCTCAACCAAACCGTCTCGCCCTTTCACGGGCAAGCGAACGCGAATCCCGTCTTTGTTGATGGCCTCCGCTTCGGCAGGCAGACATACGAGGGTCACGTTATGCCCGGCCATCAATAATTTGGCGGCCAGCAAGGAGCCATAGGAGGCGCCGAGAATCAAAATGTGAGAGGGGCCGCTTGTTGAGTGTGAAATTGCCATGGATCCTCCGCGATTAAGGTTTTGATGAGGCGATGTCAGGCCAGCCATTGAGAGCTTTGATCTATGGCATGACTCTGTGCAATATGCGACCAAAGTGCAAGAGGCTTTTTCGCTTGCACAGCATTTGAAACCTGTTTTCCTGAAAGGATCGTGTCATGTCCACTCAAGCGGGAGTTCAGCGCATGCGGTGTCGGGTGGATTTGCCAAAACAGGATTTGTACACGCTTCAAACTCATCGGACCAAGCAGCGCCATCGCCTTGTTGCGAGTGTCATGCTGGCTCTGAGCTTTTTGGCAAGCCCGCTGGATATGGGGCGTGAGGCGCAGGCGCAATCCGCACCGATTCTTGTTGATACGCTACTTTTGCAGCCTGTGCGCGCACAGTCGGCCATGGTTGTGACCCAAGAGGCGCAGGCCAGTCGGATTGGCCTTGAGGTTCTCAAAAAAGGTGGCAATGCCGTGGATGCGGCGGTGGCGGTAGGCTTTGCGCTTGCGGTGACCTTGCCGCGGGCCGGGAATTTGGGCGGTGGTGGATTTATGCTGGTGCATCTGGCCAAACACAAACAGGATATGGCCATTGATTATCGTGAAACCGCCCCGGCGGCAGCCAATCGGACAATGTTTTTGGATGCACAGGGGCAGGCTGATCCCAAGAAATCACGCGACAGCGGAATGGCGGTCGGCGTTCCGGGCACTGTGGCGGGTTTAGAATTAGCTTATAAGACCTATGGGTCCGGTAAAATGGCTTGGGCAGACTTAGTTCGGCCCGCTATTGAACTGGCACGCAATGGGGTCGTGGTGGCCGATGATTTGGCTGACAGTTTGCCGCAAGCGCAAGCGCGTCTGGCAGCCTATCCTTCCTCAGCCAAGATTTTTTTGAAACCTGATTTGACCGCCTTGCGCGCCGGAGAGCGCTTGATTCAAAGCGATCTGGCGCAGACCCTTGAGGGGATCGCGCGCTTTGGGTCTGCGGGTTTTTATCAAGGCCGGGTGGCTGAACAGATCAGCGCGGCGGTGCGAAATGCGGGCGGTTCGATGACCCCTGCTGATCTAGCGGGTTATCAAGCCAAAATCCGACAACCGGTGCGTGGCACCTATAAGGGATTATCGGTTGTGTCGATGCCACCGCCTTCGTCAGGTGGGGTGCATGTGATTGAAATTCTCAATATGCTGGAAGCAGCCCGTCCTACGGTTCCGGCAGTTGCGGATGCGCAGTCTTTGCATCTGTTTATTGAGGCGATGAAAATGGCCTATGCGGATCGCTCTGAATATTTAGGCGATCCTGATTTTGTTAAAGTGCCTGTTGCAGCGCTGATTTCCAAACGCTATGCGGCAGATCGGGTCAAAGAGATCGATCCGCAAAAAGCCCGTCCTTCCTCTCAGATCAAACCCGGATCGGTTGCGCCTTATGAAAGCGATCAAACCACGCATTATTCGATTTTGGATGAAGAGGGCAATGCGGTGGCCAATACCTATACGCTGAATTTTTCCTATGGATTGGGCATGGTGGCGGAGGGAACTGGTGTGATGCTCAACAATGAATTGGATGATTTCGCGGCTAAGCCCGGTGCCCCTAATGGTTTTGGATTGGTCGGAGGGGATGCCAATGCGCCCGCACCCGGCAAACGGCCGCTTTCCTCTATGAGTCCCACTCTTGTTCTTGATCAGGGGAAAGTTGTGATGGTGACCGGCAGTCCGGGTGGATCACGCATCATCTCGACAGTGTTGAATGTGATGACCAATGTGTTTGATCATAAGATGGGCGTGATGGAAGCGGTGTCTGCCCCGCGTGTGCATCATCAATGGGTGCCGGATGAAGTGCGGCTGGAACGTGGTGTTTCGCCCGATACTATCGCTTTGCTGGAAGCAAAGGGGCATAAAGTGGTCGTGGGATCGGCTTCAGGCTCTGCGCATACCATTGTTGTCACGCAGCGTGGCATCGAAGGCGCAGCCGACCAACGCCAACGGGGCACGCTGGCTGTCGGCTATTGAGTCAGAAACATCTCTTAAGCTGGATGATGGCGCGCAAAGTCATGACCGGGCGCGGCTTCAAATAAGGCTTGCGTATAGGGATGCTGCGGGGCGTTGAAAATATCAGTGGTTGGCCCTTGTTCCACCACTTGTCCTTTTTGCATGACCAGAATCCGATCGCAAATTTGTGCCGCGACGCGCAAATCATGCGTGATGAACAACAAGGCCAAATCAAATTGCGTGCGGATTTGATCAAGCAATTGCAGCACTTGAGCCTGTACGGACACATCAAGGGCTGAGACCGCTTCATCCGCGATCAGCACATGCGGTTGCATAGCGAGTGCCCGGGCGATGGAAATGCGTTGCCGCTGCCCTCCAGAAAATTGGTGCGGATAACGCGACAAGGCATCAGGCGACAAGCCCACCAATTGCATCAAATCCCGCGCGCGCGCCAGAGCCTCTTGCGGACTGGTGCCGAAATTAGTTGGCCCTTCGATAATGCTGTCGCCAACCGTGCGGCGCGGATTAAGCGAGCGGAATGGATCTTGGAAAATAATCTGCACATTTTTGCGATGTTTGCGCAGGCGACTTTCTGGCAAAGTGGCAATATTCTCGCCATCGAGCAAAATTGACCCACTGCTTGGATCTAAGAGGCGTGCGATACAGCGCGCGACGGTGGATTTGCCTGATCCTGACTCGCCCACCACGCCCAAAGTTTCGCCACGTCTTAAAGACAACGTGACCTGATCCGCAGCGCGCACCACCCGCGGTTTTTCAAAAAAGCCGCCCGTGCCTTGATAGGTCTTGCAGAGATCGTGTGTTTCTAAGGCGACCGGACCAGTAGCCGGTGGCCGGGGCGGGGGCTTCAGACTGGGCACGGAAGAGATCAGCATTTTTGTGTAAGGATGTTGCGGGCGCAAGATGATTTCATCGCGCGTGCCGCTTTCCACCAAACGTCCATGCTGCATGACCACAACCCGGTCAGCAATATCGGCCACGACGCCAAAATCATGCGTAATAAATAAAACCCCTGTGCCGCGTCGCACTTGCATTTCGCGGATGAGTTTTAAAATTTGCGCTTGGGTCGTCACATCAAGCGCGGTGGTGGGTTCATCAGCAATCAAGAGGGCAGGATCAAGGATCAAGGCCTGCGCAATCATAATGCGTTGGCGTTGTCCGCCTGAGAGTTGATGCGGATAGGCGTCGATCATGCGTTCGGGATCAGGCAGGTGAACCGCAGCCATCATCTCCAAGACACGCGCCCGGCACGCTTGATCATCAAGCGTTGTGTGAATGGTTAATACCTCGGCAATTTGCGCGCCCACCGTTAAAACCGGATTGAGGGCAGTCATCGGCTCTTGAAAAATCATCGCCATGCGGGAGCCTCGCAAATGGCGCAGGCGCTCGCTGGAGGCGGTCAGAAGATTTTCATCTTCGAGCGCGATGCTCCCGGCCAGCGGCTGCAATTGTCCTTTTGGCAGCAGGCCCATGACCGATTGTGCTGTAACGGATTTGCCCGAGCCTGACTCACCCACCACGCAGACAATTTCGCCAGGGCGAATTTCCAAGCTCAGATCCTCGACGGCATGGCGCCGATCCCCTGATGCGGGCAAAGCCACTGTCAAATTGCGGATTGAAAGAATAGTGCCCGATGCGGTTGCTTGTGCAGTCATCGCTCACATCCTTTTGGCAATTTTTGGATCAAGACGGTCACGCAATCCATCGCCTAACAGATTCACAGCGAGAATTGATAGCGCCAAGGTGCAACCCGGAATCAAGACAATCCAAGGGGCGATCGGAAACACAATGCGTCCTTCCGCCATCATATTGCCCCAGGATGGAATTTCGGGCGGGGTACCGGCCCCTAGGAAGGACAACAGCGCTTCGGTCAACATCGCAGAGGCGGCAACATAGGTGGCTTGCACAATCAGGGGTGGCACGCAATTGGGCAAGACATGCCGCCATAAAATCAAAGGCAGCGGCGTGCCCACGGCAATAGCGGCTTCGACATAAGGTTCTTCGCGCACACTCAGCACGATGGATCGAACCAAGCGCACAACACGCGGAATTTCTGGAATTGTAATGGCGATGGTGACGGTTGCTAAACTGGCACCCGACACGGAAACAAGGCCGATGGCAAGCAAAATGCCGGGGATGGACATCAAGCCATCCATGATCCGCATGATCACGGCATCAAGCTTGCGGAGATAGCCAGAAACCATGCCGATCAATAAACCTGAGGACACGCTCAGCACCGCGACCATCAGGCCAACCACTAAAGAAATCCGCGCGCCATAAAGCGTGCGGGTATAGACATCACGGCCCAATTGATCAGAGCCAAACCATGCCTGCGCAGAGGGAGCGCGCATGCGCGGCAGCACATTGATTTTGCGCGGATCGAGCGTGCCCAGATGCGGCGCAAACAAGGCGGCCAGAACAAGGGTGACTAACACCACACCTGCCAATACGCTGACAGGATGGCTGCGGCAAAATTGCCAGAAGGCGGATGATTTAAACGAGGATGAAAGGGACTGGCGCATCAGTAGCGGATCCTCGGATCAAACAGGGTATAAGCAATATCAATCAACATATTGATGATGATATAGGTAAAGGAAAACACTAAAATCAGGCCTTGGATGATTGGATAATCGCGCCGCAAAATAGCATCGACAACCAAGCGGCCCAGTCCGGGAATATTAAAGACCGTTTCGGTAACAACCGCACCACCAATCAGCAAAGCAATGCCGATTCCGATGATGGTGGCAATCGGAACTGCGGCATTTTTCAGGGCGTGGCGAAACAGCACAATGCGTTCAATTTGTCCTTTGGCGCGTGCGGTGCGGATATAATCTTCGCTTAAGACTTCAAGCACGCTGGCCCGGGTGATGCGGGTGACCAAGGCAATGTAAATCATGCTTAAGGTGATGGTCGGCAAGATGATGGAGCGCACAAATCCAAGCGGATCTGAAAATGGACTTTTATAGCCTTGGGTCGGCAACCATTTGAGCGTCAGACCGAATTGATAAATCAACAGATAGCCCAATACAAAGACCGGGAAGGAGAAACCCAGCACCGAAAAAACCATGATCATCCGGTCGGTCCATGTGCCAGACCGCCAGGCGGCCCACACGCCAAGCGGCACAGCGACCAGAACCGAAAAACAAATGGTGGTCAGCGACAGCATTAAGGTTGGTTCAAGACGTTGCGCAATCAGGGTCGAGACTGGCATATTGGTGAAAATCGAAATGCCTAAATCCCCTTGCATCAATTGGCCGATCCAGGTGATGAATTGGATATGCAGCGGCAGATCCAAACCCAGATTGGAGCGGATCCGGGCAATCTGCTCAGCGGTTGCTTGATCGCCAGCGATCACCACAGCCGGATCGCCGGGGGTGAGGCGCAGCATGGCAAAGACCACAACCGCAACAATGATCATCACGGGCAGCGTAGATAAAATACGCCGCATGATGAAAGAGGCCATGGTTTCGTCCTTTCTTGATTGGTTTGACCGCATCAGGTCTTCAAGTCGAATAGTCTGACTGTGCCAAAGCGGTCTCAGCCAGACGCGTGTTATGAGGATCTAAAAAAAACCGGCGGCAGACTGTCAAGTTTCATGCCGCCGGATTCTCTCAGGTCAATCTCACAATGTTCTAGTGTAACAGGACTAGCCTGCTACTTCCATATTCCAGAAGAATTGGACAGGAGAGCGGATCATGCCTTTCACACTGTCACGATACCCGACGGGGACGAAGAACATGCCCAGATTGACATAATGTCCATTGGCGTAGAGACGTTGTTGAAGTGCAATAGCTGCTTTTTTGGCCTCGTCGGGAGAGCTGGCATTGGCAAAAGCATCTTGAAGCTTAACAGCTTCTTCATCGCTAGCCCAACCGAACCAACCTTTTTCGCCTGTCGCTCCAAAGCCGACACCGGTAAGCGGGTTCACAGTATCGCCGCCAATCCACCAGGTGGTAAACATGTTCCAGCCGCCTTTGTCGGTTGGCTCTTTGGAAGCGCGCCTTTGCAGAACTGTTGACCAATCCATAGCTTGCAATTTGACATTCATACCGATAGCCCGGATTTGTTCGGCCAAAACTTGACAGAAAGGATTGAGAACAGGGTGGTCTGTTGGTTGCAAAATGACCAACTCCTCCCCGTTATAGCCAGATTGCTTTAGAAGTGTTTTTGCATCGGCAATATTTTGGTCCACAAATCCCGCATCACTTTCGTAGGTGGTGCCACAAGGATAAATAGATTTACAGATTTTATAGTAATCGGGATTGCCTATCGCTGTTTTGAGGAACTCATCTTGCTTGCAGGCCTTCATGATTGCCTGACGCA
>CAWUMW010000058.1:0-11314 GCA_963923415.1 uncultured Hyphomicrobiales bacterium
TGGCCGGGATTGGCTTTATCCTGCTGGGTCGCTTGCAAGATGAACTGGCCCCGGTAATTGCTGTTGGGGTGATTGTGATCTTGGTGATGCTGGTTGGCTTTACCGTGATGCAGCACGCATTTTCGAGCGGCGTTTTGGCGCATGGCTTGGTCAGCGAAAGCGAACGCAAAGCCTTAGCGCTGAATGGATCTGGCGATTCTGTTTTTGACTGGGATGTGATTTCTGACAAAGTCACAGTGGGAGTTGAAATCGAAACCGCGCTGTCAATGGCCGAAGGCGAATTAACGGGGCCGGCTGCACGCTGGGTCGATCTCTTGCATCCCTTTGATCGTGACCGGTTTCGCGCCACATTGGATGCCGCACTCGAACAAGCACGCGGTCGCGTTCAGCTTGATTTCCGCATGCAAGGCAATGACGGACATTATTTGTGGTTCCAACTCAAAGCCCGGCCCTTGGTGGGCGAAGATGGATCGGTGATCCGCATTGTCGGCACCCTGACCGAAACAACGGGCAGCAAATTGGCCGAACAACGGATTTTGAAAGATGCGGTGCGCGATCATCTGACCGGCCTGCCGAATGAGCGCTTATTTCTCGATCGTGTTTCGCATTTGCTGTCATTAACCCGTGGTGGTGAAAATATCCGCTCGACGGTGATGATGGTCGATCTTGATCGGTTCCGCAGCCTCAACGAACGCATGGGCGTGGCAGGCGGCGACACCATCTTATTGACCATGGCCCGCCGCATTGGGCGTTTGCTGCGTCCGCAAGATACGCTGGCCCGTTTGGGGGCAGATCGATTTGCGATTTTGCTGTTGTCCGAACGCGAACCCGGACCAATCACTGCCTTTTCGGATGCGGTACGCAAAACCATTGCTGCTCCGGTCAATTACGGCGACAAGGAAATTTCGTTAACTGCCTCGATCGGCATTGCATTGCCCGATCCAAATGCCGAAACAGGCCCGGATGATTTATTGCGCAATGCGGAAATTGCCATGACCCATGCCAAGCGGTTGGGCGGTGACCGAATTGATGTGTTCCGGCCTGCGATGCGCGCCCACCGCACCGACCGCGCGGCTGTGGAAAGTGACTTCCAGCAAGCAATGGCCAATCAAGCCATTACAGTACGCTTTGTGCCGATGGTTCGGCTTGAAGATCGTTCAATCATCGGATTTGAAGCGGTGCCGCGCTGGGAAGCACCAAGTTACGACACGCTCGCCCCGGGTGAATTGCTCGACATCGCCGCTGAAAATGGCTTTGCCAATGAACTGACCCAAATCGTGTTGGAACAAGCCACCCATGAACTCAGCCTGTGGCAAGAAGCCTTGGAAGTTGAACCACCGATTTTTGCCACGGTGAATATTTCTGGCCGACAATTGATCGAACATGATTTGGTGCAAGACATCAAAGCGATTTTGGCGCGCCATTCGGTGCGTCGTGGCTCTTTGCGGTTGGAAATTACCGAAAATGGCGTGATGGATAATCCTGAATATGCCTCCCGCGTGCTCAACCGTCTGGCAGAAAACGGGATCGGGTTGATCCTTGATGATTTTGGTACCGGCTATTCGTCTTTATCTTACCTGCAACGCTTCCCATTCGATATTATGAAAATTTCACGGGTATTATTGCGCGAAGATGCCAGCGGCCAACGGCCCGCCATTTTGCGCGCCGTCGTGGCGTTAGCCCAAGATCTCAATATGACAGTGGTTGCTGACGGGCTTGATCAAGAAAGCGATGCGGAAGCTTTACGCGCTGTCGGCTGTGAATATGGACAAGGCTATATTATTGGCCCACCCATGACCGCTGCTCAGACCCGCACCTTGCTGGGAGTGACTGAGCAAAGTTAGTGCGGCTCACACAACGCGCAGGCCAACCACATCACATTCACGCCAGCAACATTCAGGCATGCCCCGTAATGGCGGAGAGTTGAACGAGATCAATGCCGTTTTGTTGCAAAACGCGCTCATACTTATTTTCAACCCGCGGATCAAACAATAAGGACTGATCCACCGCGCAGGTTAACCAGCCATCCCCTTGCAATTCCGTTTCCAACTGTCCCGCTGACCAGCCTGCATAACCCAGCGCAAATAAAGTGTGAGCAGGGCCACGCCCATCCGCCATCAATCGTAAAATATCAAGCGTGGTCGTCAGATAGAGATCATCACCAACCAACAGACTGGCCTCGTTGATCTTGATGTCACCGGAATGCAAGACAAAGCCGCGCCCCGGTTCAACCGGGCCGCCCCGCAAGACCGTGGTGCGCTCAACGCCTGCGCTATCACCCACCGCAATATCCAATTGTTGCAAGATCGAGGAGAATAACAGATTAGGCGCAACATGATTGACAACAATGCCCATCGCGCCTTCGGATGAATGGGCGCACATATAAATGACGCTGCGGGCAAAGCGCTCGTCCTGCATGCCCGGCATCGCCACTAAAAACTGACCCGTGCAAGAATGGCTTTCGCCCAGTTTCATCATCGCCACCTTTGGATATCGCTATCTTTGGATATCGTCACCTTTTGATAAGGAATTTATGCCACGGTCCTTGCAGCCTCACAATAAACCCTAGGGTCAGACCTCATTCATTTAACAACCGTTGATGCAAAATTAATCAGGTCTGACCCTAGAATGAGGACGCGTCGGGAACAAGTCCTGCTGGCTTAAAGTTTCGTTCGTTTTCTTGTCTTTCCGCCTTTTTTTGTCATCCCGCCGAGACCGTCCATGCCTAGACACTGTTTTGTCGTGATTTTTCGTTGTTTGATCACTTTTATGGGACTTACAGCCAGTCTTTGGACGGCGCCTGTCAGTGTTGCGCAAAGCCGCATCAATTCTCCGCTATCCCATATACAGCTCAGCTATGCCGACCGCGATGCAGAGGGCAACTATTGGGCCGGGCTGTCGATCCAGCTGGCACCGCGTGTTAAAACCTATTGGCGCACAGCGGGTGAATCGGGTTTACCACCACGGTTTGACTGGAGCGCCTCACATAATCTTGCCGATCTGACGCTTTTATGGCCGGTCCCGCTCCGATTTACCGAAGGAGGCGCCCAAGCCATCGGCTATGATCACACGCTCGTTTTACCGCTGCACCTCAAAGCCACTGATCCTGACAAACCGATCAATCTTGATCTGACGATTGATTATGCCGTGTGTGAAACTTTATGTATTCCTCAACATGATCGTCTGAAAATGACTTTTGAGCCGCATAAAGCCATCGATCCTGCGGCACGCCTTGCTTTGCAACAGGCCTTGTTACTGGCCCCCAAAAAACTGACCCTTGGGGAGCAGGAGGCGCCCGCCATTGAACGGGTGATCCGCGAAGGCGAGATGTTGCGGATTGATGTCCGGCTTGATCGGGACGAAGGGCTGGAGGATTTATTTGTTGAAGGGCCGGAAGGATGGGTATTTTCTGCCCCTCTGACCCAAAGCGAGGTTAAAAACCATCGCCAAAGCCTGCTGGTGAGCGTGTTGGAACGTCCACAGCGTGATGATGTGTTAGCTAATCTGACCCTGTGCTTGACTGCTAAAACAAAAAACATGGCCAGTGAAACCGTCCTTACTCTCGACAAGCAAGGCCGCGCCCCTTAACGTGTCCCGTCGGCACCCGCCTCTGCGGTGTGTTCCACCCTATCTTGTGAGGCTTAGAAGGTCTCACACGCAATCACAGACCATCTACAAGAAAACAGAAGGAGAGACTCCCCATGACCATTGCTGTCGGCGCTCATCTGCCTGAAGTGACGTTTCGCATTATGACCGATAACGGTCCTGCTCCCAAAACAACCGCTGAATTATTTGATGGCCGCAAAGTCGTTTTGGTCGGTGTCCCGGGTGCCTTCACCCCGACCTGCGACCGCAACCATTTGCCCGGCTACATCAAACATGCTGATGAAATCAAAGCCAAAGGCGTGGATGCCATTTTATGCACCAGCACCAATGACGCCTTTGTTATGAAGGCGTGGGCAGAATCTTCAGGCGGCAAAGGCATTGTCGAATTCGTTGCGGATGGCAATGGCGATTTTGCGAAAGCGATTGGCCTGTCTTTCGATGGATCGGGCTTTGGATTGGGCATTCGCTCCCAACGCTATTCAATGCTGGTGGATCATGGCGTTGTCAAATCCTTGCATATCGAAGACGCACCGGGCAAAGCCGATGTGTCGGGCGCAGAAGCGATGCTGAAAACACTCTAAAGCATCGCCCACTCCTGACGCATCAAAGGTTGACACGGCCGCCCAAAAGGCGGCCGTTTGTTTAGGGGGCGTTTGTTTAGGGGGCTGATGGCTGCTGTGGAGAGGAAACGCCAAGATAAGGGGTCATGCCCTGCCGGGCTAATCCATCCACTTCCTCATTCTCCACATGCCCGGCATGACCTTTGACCCAATGCCAGTTGACGCGATGACGCGCTTGCGCCTCATCCAAACGGCGCCACAGATCATCATTTTTCACCGGCTTTTTGGCAGCCGTTTTCCAGCCATTGCGTTTCCAACCCGCGAGCCATTCTGTAATACCCTGACGCACATATTGTGAATCGGTCCATAGATCGACCAAACAGGGGCGGGTCAGCGTTTCCAAGGCCATAATCGCAGCCATCAATTCCATGCGATTATTCGTGGTGTCTGGTTCGCCACCGCAGAGGGTGCGCCGTGCATCGCCATAAAGCAGCAACACGCCCCACCCCCCCGGACCCGGATTGCCTGAACAAGCGCCATCCGTGAAGATCGTCACGCGCGCTTCGCTCATTGCGCCAATCCATAATCGCGGGCTGTATCGGCGCGCAGATGAAAGCGCAATTTACGAAAATATTCGAGCGGATCTTTTGGCCGCACCAAAGCGCCCGGTGGCACATTCAACCAGTCAACCAAACGGGTCAGCATAAACCGCAAGGCCGCCCCCCGACATAACAGAGGCAAGGCCGCACATTCTTCGGGCTGCAAGACGCGCACGGACTGATAGCCCGCCAACATGGCTTGACCCTTGGTCAGATTATAGGAGCCATCCTGCTCAAAGCACCACGCATTCAAACAGATCGCCAAGTCATAGGCCCACGCATCCGTGCAGGCGAAGTAAAAATCGATCAGACCTGACAAACGCTCGCCAATGAAAAAGACATTATCGGGAAATAAATCGGCATGGATCACCCCTGAGGGCAAACCAGTGGGCCAGTCTTGTTCAAGCTGTGCCAACACATCGCGCGTCATCGCATATAAATCCGGCAACACCGTATCCGCCCGCGGTCCTGCTTGGTCAAACAAAGGCCGCCAACCAGCAACCGATAGGGCATTGACCCGCCGCCCTGCAAAATCAGCCCCTGCGGCATGCAGTTGCGCCAAAGCCTCGCCTACAGCCCGGCAATGAGGGGCAGTCGGGCGTTTCACGCCCATCCCATCCAGAAAGGTCACAATCGCAGCTTTCCGTCCGGCGAGATCAGACAGCATCTGCCCATTGCGCAGCGGCACCGGTTGCGGACAGGTGAGCCCCTTGGCTGCCAAATGCTGCATCAAGCCGATGAAAAACGGCAAGTCCTCTTCCCGCACGCGTTTTTCATAAAGGGTCAGGATGTAAAAGCCGCAGGTGGTGTGCAAAAGATAGTTGGAATTTTCAACACCTTCGGCAATTCCTTTAGCCGACAACACATCGCCTATATCATAGGTTTTCATGAAGTCGGTCAGTTCATCATCACTGACATCTGTATAAACAGCCACGCTTTACTCTCCTTGTGCCTCGCGCAACGGGCGCGGCAATGGAAAAAACACACTCTCATCAGCCGTTGAAACGGTTTCAACACGCACCGCATAGCGCGCGGCAAAGGCATCAATCATTTCTTCAACCAGCACTTCCGGCGCAGAAGCCCCCGCCGTCACGCCCAAGCGTTTGATACCCGAAAACAAAGACCAATCGATCTCATCGGCGCGCAATAATAAACAAGCGGTCTGGCAACCGGCCCGTTCCGCCACTTCCCGCAACCGCTGCGAATTGGAGGAGTTGGGCGAGCCGACCACAATCAACGCATCCACCAAAGGCGCAATGCGTTTGACCGCCTCCTGCCGATTGGTGGTGGCGTAACAAATATCTTCACGATGCGGACCAACAATGGCAGGAAAGCGCGCTTGCAAAGCCTGCACAACCGCCTGCGTATCATCAACCGACAAAGTGGTTTGCGTCACATAGGCCAGAGCCTGCTCATCAGACACCACCAAATGATCGACCTCTTCAACGGTCTCGATCAAATACACCGCGCCATCCGGCAATTGGCCCATGGTGCCGATGACCTCCGGATGACCCGCATGGCCGATCAAAATAACCTGACGGCCCCGCCGAAAATGCAGCTCCGCCTCCCGATGCACTTTGGTGACCAGTGGGCAGGTGGCATCCAAGGCAAAGAGCTGGCGCGCTTTTGCCTCTTCAGGCACTGATTTGGGCACGCCATGCGCAGAAAAAATGACCGGGGCCGATCCATCCGGCACCTCACTGAGCTGGTCAACAAAGACCGCACCTTTGCGCTTGAGCGCTTCCACCACATATTTGTTATGGACGATTTCATGCCGCACATAGACCGGCGCGCCATAAAGGGCCAGCGCCTGCTCTACCGCATCAATCGCGCGCACGACCCCGGCGCAAAAACCGCGCGGCGCGCATAAGAAAATCTCCAATTCCGGCTTTGCGACCAAGATTTGAACCCCATTTGTCCCCGATCTGCCTTACCGACTGCTTGTGACGGTTGGCGCGGCCCACTGTCAAGCCATCACCGGGGTCTAACAAAGATTTGCACCCGCCGCCCAGACCGAGTAGGGAGAAGAAGCAGCAAAACCGACCCTAAAGGGGTCTTTGGACGATTCGGGAGAGGCAAGACAGTGAATCCCTTCGCATTCATGGCACAGACCGCCCCCCTCATGTTTCAAAATCAAGGCGCGCGCTTTGGCTGGGGGCCGCAAGAGACTTTGCGCGCCACCGCAGCCCTCATGCCCGCCTTTTTGCTCGGCCTGCGCCAACAAGCGCCCAGCCCGACCGATTGGTTCACCCTGTTCCAACCCGAACGCGTGCAAAGCCTTGATCCCTTGCAGCTGTTTTTCGGGGGCAAGCCTGCCCTCAACCCGATTGCCGAACAAGCCGCACTGATCAGCGGCATCAATGCCTCGGTGTTGCAAGAATTCATGCCCTTAATGGCCGAAGGCTTGGTCAAAAATCTCAGCCAGAATTTTTCGCATTTCGCGCCTAGCCCCGCCCCGCAAACCAGCGCGGCGGAACAAAGCGGACAGGCCTTAGGGGAAATGCTGGTGGCGATGATGGGGCTGGCGCCAGAAACGCCGAAAGCGCCGCAAGACCCCGTCCCCGCGGATCCAATTGAACAAAGCATGGAGGCTTTTGCGCAAATTCTGGCGACCAGCCGCGAAGCGCAAAACCATCACATTCAATCCATGCAAACGATATTGTCCCGCATGATGGGCGGGCGCTAAAGCGGTATCTTTTTTTTCAACAAAGAATATGCTTGTCGATGGGGTGCTTAATCGAGCAATCCGGCGGGCACATGCGTGTGCCAATAGGTGGCGACGGCTTCAGCCACGCCGATCAATGAGCCGATAATCCCCACGCCCAACATCCAGACTAAAAAGACCGATTGCGCAACAGGTTGGTTTTTCCCTAACAGCACAGACCGAACAGTACGACGCGTCATCATCTCTCTACTTTGTAATAGCAACCGATCTCATCAAAAGCGTAACTTCAAAACAGTTTTTTTCAAGAAAAGCTTTTTAAGACCCAAACAAGGCCCGCACCCTGATCTGCCAGGGGTAAGCAAAAGGTTAATTTCGGGCCCGCTTTACACACACCACTCCATGCAAGCCTGTGTCATGGTGAACAGCCCGTAACCAACAACCAAGAATTAACCCTGTTCAAACAGAGCGGCGCATCATCACCATCAAATTTCCGGCCAGCACACAGCATAAGCCCACCCCGCCCAGCAGGGTCCATTGATAGCCTTCAAACACAGTGGAAATCAGCAAAGCCAAAACCGGAAATAACACGGTTGTGTAACTAATCCGCGCTGCACCAATACGTCCCAGCAATGTCAGATAAACAAAAAACGCCACCACCGATGAAAACACAATCGTCCAAACCAACGAGCCGATATAAAGCGGAGTGTGTTCAATCATAAACACCCGATCATTGATCAAAGCCACCACTCCCAGCACCACGGATCCATAGACCATACCCCACGCATTGGCCGCCAAAACCGAAATGCCGGCATATTGAATCCGCCCTGAAATCATATTGCCGGATGAAAACAACAACGTGCCCAAAGCAGCCAAGACTAATCCATGACCAATGCCATCTTGATTGGCCAGCAAGGCTTCCGGGCCAAACATCAACGCCACCCCGATCACCCCAACCAGAGCAGCCAATAATAAACGCGGCTGCACAGGCTGTTGCAACACCACGCTGGCCATTAAAGGATTAACAATCGCAGCCAGTGAAAAAAACACCGCCAGCAACCCTGAATTCACGGTCAGGCCCGCATTATAATACATCAATAAGTTGGTGGAAAATAAACAAGTTCCCAAGGCCGCAAAACGCAGATGCACGCGCCACGGAAAGCGCAGACTCTGATGACGAAAAAAAGCAAGAGCGATCATCAACACCGCCGCTCCAGAAAAGCGCCAAAATAATGACACTTCAGGCGCCACCAAACCAAGCTGCAAATGCATCGCAAACCAGCTGGAGCCCCATGTGAGAATAGTGACGGCATATAAGACATAATCCTGCCGTCCCATCACATAATTTGCGTGATCGGTTGGTGCCTGCGTCTCAGCCCGCATTAGAAACTCTGCTCCGCAAAAAGCGTTGGCGCTTTGCTGGCCCAATCGGATCCATAACGATCCAACAAGCGTTGCGCCCGCGGCACACCGGTCTCAACAATCTCTTCGAGGGGCGCCAGATAAATTGCCTCACCCAAACCGCGCGCCTGCAAGCCCCGTTGAGCGATCGCGAGAATATCTTTGGCAACCTCTTGCAAAGACCGTCCGGCAATCTGAGCCGCTAAAGCCTCTCTCGGCACCGCATCACGCAAGGCTTGACGCTGCTGCGCGGTCCAAGGCCGCACGATATCCCATGCAGCGGCCAGACTGTCTGCATCATAAAGCAAGCCAACCCAAAAAGCGGGCAGCGCGTTGAGCATATCAGGCTGTCCCGCATCCGCCCCGCGCATTTCTAAATAGCGTTTCAACCGCACATCTGGAAACAGCGTTGAGAGATGATTGGCCCAATCAGACAAAGTGGCGCGTTGCTGCGGCAAAGCCTGCAAGCGCCCCGCCATCAAATCCCGAAACGACGCCCCTGCGACATCGTGATACACATCCCCCCGCTTCACAAAATAAAGCGGCACATCCAAAGCCCAATCAACATAGCGTTCAAAGCCCATGCCTTTTTCAAAAGCAAAGGGCAAAAGACCGGTGCGATCCGCATCGGTGTGACGCCAAATCTCGGCGCGCGTTGACAGAAAACCTGTGGCCTTGCCATCAAGTGCCGGTGAATTGGCAAACAAAGCGGTGGCTAAAGATTGCAAAGCCAATGAGACTTGCAGCTTTCGCACCATGTCCGCTTCAGAGGAAAAATCAAGATTGACCTGCACCGTGGTGGTGCGAAACATCATATCAAGACCCATCGTGCCAACCTTGGGCATATAGGCTGACATAATGCCGTAACGACCTTTCGGCATCACCGGTGTATCCGCGCGCGACCAGAGCGGACTCGCCCCCAGAGTTAGAAATGAAATATCCAAGCTGCGCCCCAACCGCTTGACGACATCAAGATGACCCGCAAGCTCTTGTGCGCCCGCATGCAAATCCGGCAAAGGCGCGCCCGACAATTCAAACTGACCGCCCGGCTCCAGTGAAATCGCGCCGCCCCCTTCCCCATCGGCAAGACCGATCAGAGCCGCACCATCCATAATGGGTTCCCACCCACTGGACTGTTGCAAGGCGGTGAGGAGCGCACCAATCCCTTGCGGGCCGTCATAAGCGACGGGCTTGGTTGTCCCGGTCCGATAGGGAATTTTTTCATGCTCGGTGCCAATGCGAAACGCTGAAGCGGGCTTACAGCCTTTCTCAAACCATGCGACCAATTCGTCACGGCTTTCAATCGGGGTCGGGTCAAATTGGTCGCGTGCCATCGAGTCTCTTCTCTATATTTAAAAAATATGTTTCGTCGGATTTTCAGGAGCAGCCGCACAGATCATGCACGCCTGATCCCCCATAAATATTGACTATGCTTCATTTCATTTGATGTTCAGTTTCAATACATCCCTTGCAGTGTGCCATCCCTCACCCCTTGTCAATCTCAAACAAGACGGAGCGGCCATGCGTTAGGCCAAATCCCCGCATACTGCCTGCACCAAGGTCAAGGCCGCCACTGCGGCGGTATCGGCGCGCATGATCCGCGGTCCTAATGACAAACGGATGACAGCGGGATAACTCAAAAACAAGCGACGTTCGGCCTCTGAAAAGCCGCCTTCAGGGCCAATCAACACCACCACCGGCTTGTCCGCGGGAACAGCTTGTAACGCGTGAAGCGCTGACCTGTGTTCGGCCTCCTCATCACAAAAAATCAAAACGGCATCAGGGGGCAGATGATCAAGCATCGTCTGCGCTTTAATCTCGGGTAAAATGTCAGGCACCGCGAGTAAATTGCACTGTTCCGCCGCTTCAATGGCATTAGCCCGCATCCGCTCCAGATTGATCCGTTGCGCTTGTGTGTGTTGGGTCACAACGGGGCGCAAACTGGCCACGCCCATTTCAACCGCCTTTTGCACCATGTAATCCAAACGGGCCTGTTTGAGAGGTGCAAAAAACCATATAATCCGGCCTAACGGCGTTTGTGGTCGGCTTTGCCGATGCGGCACGACATCAACCAACTTACGGCCTCGTTCGACCAGTTCGGCTTCCCATTCCCCATCCCGACCATTAAAGACACGCACCGGCGCGCCAGTCCGGCACCGCATCACCGAGACAAGATAATGGCCTTGCTCTTGGGTGAGCGTCAGCGCGCGATCGGCCTGCAACGCCTGTTCAACGTACAAACGGGGGGCGCGTCGCCACTGATTGGGCGCGATGAGGGCGGAAGAAGGCTGTTGATCCATTGTCTCATTCCAAGGTTTCATCATTCTTTTAGCGGATTTAATGGAGAAAATAACTCTTAATTACACGAGACGGTGCGCAAAAACCGCAGGGTACAGCGTAGAGGACTTGCTCCTGCGAGAGAGGAAGGGTAAAACCTGACCCTGTCTCTTATACACATCTGACGCTGCCGACGATACTCCTTGTGT
>CAWUMW010000059.1:0-11294 GCA_963923415.1 uncultured Hyphomicrobiales bacterium
CACAAGGAGTATCGTCGGCAGCGTCAGATGTGTATAAGAGACAGGTGATTGAGCGAGCGCAGCGGCGGCTTTTACGCCATCATCCGGGCGGGCAATTAAAGTCAAATGGCTGGCGGCAAAAGCGGGATGATCCGCTTTCGGTGTATCATTCGCAGGATCGCTTAACAGGGCTTTGATCGGATCAGGCAAGTCAATGCGATAGTGCTGCAAAATCTCTAAAGCTTCAGCCTGTGTGGTGGTGTCTGGTACCGTCGGGCCTGATCCGAGATGGGTTGGATCATCACCGGGAATATCTGAGATCGCCAGCGTGGTGACGGGGGCCGGATACGCGGCAACGCATAAGCGTCCTCCCTTGATGGCGGAGAGACGTTTGCGCACCGTATTCATGGCATCAATCGGCGCACCGGAACGCAACAAGGCGCGCGTTAAAGCTTGCTTATCGGCCAAGGTTAGTCCTTTGACGGGGGCGATCCAATTGGCGGATGCGCCGCCTGATAACAGGACCAAGACCTGATCATGCTCAGTGGCGGAGCGGGCCAGCGCGAGCAGATCCTGGGTGGCTTGTAGTCCGGCTTCATTGGGAAGGGGATGACCCGCTTCGACCATCCGGATGATCTGTGTCGGTTCGCCATAACCGGTGCGGGTGATCGCTAATCCGGTTAAGCGGCTGGCATCCAATCCATACTGGTTGATATAAATCTCCTCGGCAACCTTGGTCATGCTGCCAGCGGCTTTTCCGCCCGCTAAAAGGATCAAGCGCCCCTCAGGATGGGGGGCAGGCAAATAAGGGGGCAGACAGGAGGCCGGATGGGCGGCACGCACAGCGGCCTCGTAAAGGGCTTTCAATGTCTCTTTGGGTGAGGTCATGATCGTATCAATGAGAGGGTTCGGAGGGTGAGAGGGACGGGTTTTGTTGTTTTGGGCGTGCAATAAAAATCCCGATCAGAATCAGCCCGCCGCCAACAATTTGCAAGGCCGATAACGGCTCGTTCAAGACCATCCAGGCTAAGGCTGCTGCGGCGACGGCTTCCATAAAGATCACCAGCGCACTGAATACGGTTGGCAACTGGCCCAAGGCCACACTCAATAATCCCTGGCCCATCGCTTGGGAAATGGCCGCCATCGCCACCAATGCAACAGCCCCTTCAACAGTGGTCGGGATCAAAGAATCTCCGCTGATCACAGTGACTAAGAGCAAACAGGCCGCAGAAACAGCGCTGGCAGCAAAGGTGGTGCGCCCGGCTCCAGCCAGCGCGCGCGCTTGTTTGATGCCAAAAAAATAGAGTCCAAAGAAAAAAGCCGTGATCAAGCCAAAGACATCACCCAGCCAATGGTGAGGATTAAAATGCAGCGTGTCGCCGATCAGCGCCGATCCTCCGATTAAACACAAAGCCAATCCCGACAGTGCGGCCACGCCAATTTTTTCTTTTAGGAACAAGGCTGAGACGAGCATCACCCAAACCGGGGCGGTGGTGGAGAGAAAGGTCGCATTCGCTACTGAGGTTTTGAGAATGGATAAATGCCAAAAAAATAAATCCCCGGCAAATAATACACCGGCCCAAAGCATCGGCTTTTTGAAAGTGGGGCGGGGTGGTCCGCCGCGCTCTTCCACTTTTGCCCATACGGCTAGAAACGGCAGGGCCAGAAATACCCGCCAAAAGGCTGATCCATAGGGGCCAACCGAGGCATCCGCAGCAAAGCGAACAAAGAGCGGTGACATGCCCATGCAAAAGGCGCCGATGACCAGCGCAAAATAAGCGGAGAGAGGGGCGGGTTTGAGCGCAGGCAAAGGATTATGGGACCTGAAAAAGGGCGGATCATGGACGAAGACAGAACGGCTCAGCCGAGTGTCAGGGATCTTTACGGTATCAGCACGCAAAGGTCACCCCCTCGGGGCTTTGAACGGCTCTGCACAGGTCGTCCACAGGGCAAATTTGCAAAACAGCCTCCTCTGTCTTGACCCTGAGGCCGGTCTGTTAGAGGAAAGCCTCAGAAGCAGCCTGACGGGCCGTGTTGAGGAGAGATTTTATGCAAAATTCTGTTGCCGCCGATGATCTCAAAGCGATTATTGAGCGTATCGAGCGCCTCGAAGAGGAGAAAGCCGCTCTCGCCTCTGATATTCGGGATGTTTATTCCGAGGCCAAAGCCAAAGGCTTTGATACCAAAATTTTACGCAAAATTGTTGGTATCCGCAAAAAAGACCATGCTGAGCGTCAAGAAGAAGAGGCAATCCTCGACCTCTACCTCACCGCTCTTGGTATGACCTAACTCTTGGCATGGCCTAACGGCGCCAACTCTTTTTAGCGTAGGCTGAAACCGTTAGCGGCGCTGGCTTGGGGGCCATTGCGGAACACATTCGTGGTTTCATCAGCGCGTGCGGTTTGTATCGCGCGGGATGTGGGAGCTGTTGTAGCCGTTGGGCTAGGTGGCTCATAGGCCGTTTTGCGACCCGACAGGGCCGCTAAATTGTTTGGCCGTAATGAGCCTGTGCTGGTTGGCTCGGTTTCAGCCACTTTGGTTTTGCCGTCAGGACGCGGGGTTGGGACTGGAACTTGGGCCACCGGATAATGCGCCAAAGAGGCGTATTTGGAGGGGCTCAGGGCTGCGACTTGTTGTGCAGCAGCTGGCTGTGCAGGGGCTGATTGTGCCAGGGCTGATTGTGCAAGGGCAGCTTGTGAAGATGTTGGCTGCTGTGGTTGCGAACCTGCTTTGGCCAAGATGCCGATACGCCCGTCCGGCGGTAACGGCACATTGACGCGTTTATAGGCCGATAAAGACGAGAAAGCAGTGGTAATCAGAATAGGATTGGCATTGCCGCGCGCCTGCGGTGGCAGGGGGGCAGGACCAGTGATCCAAGCTAATTGTTGAACAGGCTGGCTCGGTTGGATCGGACCAACGCGATTCAGAGGTTGGGTGATGGGGCGCAATTCTGCTTGCGCTACCGCAGGCACGCGCGGCGCCGGGGCCTCTTCCTCAGCTACAGCCGATGGGGCCGCAGCCGTTGGGGCCGAAATGGTCTGTCCGCGATAGCGGGGCGGCACGCCGCCTGACTTCTGCATCTGTTCATATTGCAAGAGGGCTGCAACCGGAGAGGAATCGTCACTATTCAAAGCGACTTGGGTTGGGGCAGATGTGCCCCCTCGTCTTGCTTGTGCATTCCGCGCAGATTTGGGTGGCGTGTCCTCATCAGGGGAGCGACCAAATAGCCAAGCAAAGAAACCGCCGGTGGAGCCGTTGTCAGCCACTGCAGCCGATTCTTCGCCATCACCCGCAAATCCACCCACCGAGCCACCTGCGGCAATGATTTCGGCATAGGCCTCATCATAGCGGGGGAAGGCTTTGCCATCGGTGCCGATATGCACGGTTTTGCCATCTGGGAATAGTCGGGCCAATTGATCATGCGACATGCGCGGCCAATGCCGCACATTCCCAACATCAAGATGCACAAAAGGTGTATAGCTGGTGGGGTAATAGCCAACGCCGCCGCGCTGCATGCGCATGCCGACATCGCGGACTTTATCCATGCCCACATCCGTCAAATAAAAATCCATCGCTTTGCCCAGCATATGCTGTGAATTTTTGGCAACGAGATTAGAGCGCCGACGCAGCATGGCATTGGTTGTTGGGGAGCGATAACCGGAGACAACATGGATCGGATCGCTCGTTCCGGTGCTTTGGACGGCTTCCCACACGACATCAAATAAGCGCGGATCCATCGTGATCGGCTCGTCTCTGCGCCAGTCCCGCAACATCCAGTTTAATTTATCAAGACCAGCCCGATTGAATTGTCCATTCACTTTATAGGTGATTGTCGCCGTTTCTTGCGTATGCATATGTTGGATGGTCAAAGACCGCGTATCGCCATTGGCAATCGCATTGCCGACGGTATTAACGCTCATCAAACTGACAGCGAGGACGGTTCCAAGACCATAAAGGCACTGCGCGACACACCGACGCGTGCCCTTTAAAGGGAATAAGGAAAAATTCATGTCATACTGCCGGTTGCGGACGGAATACTGTCCTGCGGTCTGTTGAAGGGATTGGAGGGGACCATCGCGCAAAATGATTAACGCAGTCTTTCCAGATCAGCATTTGTTGCGTGTTTGAGCGGCAAGCTTGCCATTTTACTGGTGCTTGTTAGCAAGGCGGTTCGCACTTTTTGATCATGCCCATAAATATCGGCAAAGCGCTGGATCTGGCCGTGTTCATCAACCCGGAGGGTAAAATAGGTCAGATGCACCGGCAGACGGCTTTGCAAGGTGATGGTTTTTTCGCCTTTGCCAATCAGCGCTTTGAGTTTGCTCTCATCATAGCCCATGCCGCTCAACACAACATTGGCCAAGGCAAAGGGTTGATCCACGCGGACACATCCATGGCTAAAAGCGCGCTCAGAGCGGGCAAACAGACTGCGTTGTGGCGTATCATGCAGATAAACGGCATGTTCATTGGGAAACATGAATTTGATAAAGCCGAGCGCATTGCGCTCGCCCGGCGGCTGGCGGATGCCGATAATGCGTTCATCCGCATTGCGGATTACTTGATAGCCTTGCCGTTGGGCATAGTCAGGATCAGCTGCCAATTTCGGTAAAAATTCATTTTTCAGAATCGAGGCCGGAACCCCCCATGAAGGATTGATGACGACATGATCCATCACGGATGAGAACAGCGGTGTTTGGGTATTGGGTTTTCCAACCACCACGCGGCCTGTATGTTTTAACTGGCCGTTTTCATAGAGGCGCAGCGTATATTCAGGGATATTGACTTCAATACGGGTCTGTCCGGGCTCAGCAGGAAGCCAGCGCCAGCGCTCCATATTGATCAGAAACTCCGCTGTATCGAGTGGATAGGAAACAGCAGGCTCGCCTTTGCGGTTGGCGAGATGGTCTGGCAGAGAGGCCGTCGAGTCGCGCCATTCCTGTAATTTACTGCGTAAGGCAAGATAGCCTGTGTGTTGCGGGTTAAATGCTTGCAAAGCGGCATCATTATCGGGGTTGCTTTGCAGACTGCGCAAAACCTGTTCTGCGTCCGGAATATCGAGTTTGGGCGTCAATGATTTAGACAGGCGGCTTGGCTCGATCCGTGCGCCGCGGGCGTCGCGGGCATAACTCACCGCTGCGCGGGCCAGCGCAAGTTCCAATCCAGCTTCGGTCTTGGTCAGCGTCTTGACCAGCGACAAGAGATTTTGGGGAACATCAAGGCCGTCATCAGCCGCTAAGCCCAGCCGTTTGACAAGACCCTGTCCGCGCTTTGTCAGTCCTGTATTGTCAATAAAAAGAGGTTGATAGGTGCGGCTCGCATAATACCGATCAAGCTGCGTGAGTTCAGCCATTTCAGCGCGGGTCAGCGGTTGGCCATGCACAGGGCTTTGCAACAACAATTTTAGGGCATCGGCAAGAGAGCGGTCTGAGGGTGCGCGCTCTGCAAGCGGGGCGGCATCAGGAGATGATGGGTCTTTGATCGGGCGCAGATCAGGCAAAGGCGCAGGATAGAGCGGCTCATTCCATCCCGTGATCAGCCCGTCTGGAACGCCGGATAAGGCGAGATCAGGGGCGGGGGAGCGTGGTGCTTCGGACAGATTTGAGGGATCCTGCATCGCAAGATCTGGAGATCCCGGCGTGTTGCCGTCATTCGCCTGTGCGCCGGCCAGAGTGAGGGCAAGCCACATAATCCCCAAACCCGCCATCCCATAGGATGGCCGTTTTGCACCTGCATTCACGCCGCTTCTCCTGTCTTGTCATTGGCTGTGTCTGTGTCGTCGAGCGGCGTATCACCGAGCGTTGGTAACAGCCCGAAGTCTTTCGCTTTGCGATAAAAAGTGGAGCGACCAATCCCGAGTTCCGCCGCCGCTCGCCCGATATGTTGATCGCAGTGATCAAGAGCTTGGCGCAAAATATCGGCTTCTAATTCACTGAAACTGCGCAGGCGTTGGTCTTGTCCCGTCAGAGCCAACATGGGCCGAAACGCCATAGGGGGCGCGGCAGAAAGAGTTGGTTGCGGAACGGCAAGACGAGGGCTTTCGGTCAGATCAAGATCAGCGGCTGTGAGGAGAAGGCCGCTGCTATGCATCATGGCTTGCTTTAAAATATTCTGGAGACTGCGGACATTTTCGACAAAATCGAAGCCCGACAACCGTTCCAGAGCATCTGTTGACAGGCCGGTCAGGGTTTTTTGGTTCTGAACCGCCAACCGGATCACCATGTCATGGGCCAACGCCGCTAAATCGTCCCTGCGCTCCTCTAGTCCCGGCATTCGGACCGGATGCACGGCAAGGCGCATGGCCAGATCGCTCCGAAATTGGCCAGTTTGTCCAAGCGTCGTGAGGTCTGTGCATGTGGTGGCGATCAACCGTGCGCGGCGATGGCTGCGCTGGGAATGGGTCGCAAAGGCAAATTGGTTTTTCTGGAATGCTTGGGCCAGATGATTTTGTCCGATCGTGCTGAGTTGGTCGATTTGGCAAATCAGCAAGACGCCACCCAATTCATGAGCACTGGCAATAGCCTGTTCCAGATCGGCGGGCTGGCTCTGATGGGCATCACAGGTGATGAGAGGCCGATTTTGCCAATCTGATTCGCGATGGATGGCGCGGGCGAGCCGTTTTTTTCCAGCCCCAGCCGGTCCACTAATCAGAATGGGCAAGGCGGTGCGGGCAGCGCGTTGGGCGCTGGCGCGCAAACGGGTCATAGCATCCGACGTGCCCGCTAAATCAGCCAGACGCGGTGCCGTTTCTTCAACTGGACGTTCCCGCAGGGCACATTCTAAGGCATGGCGGCGGGTGGCATTGCCAAGCGCAAGCTTCAGGCGCTCGATGCCGGCAGGACGCAGGATGAAATCACTGGCGCCGGCCCGAATCGCAGCGTCGATTTGGTCCATATGGCTGTTGCTGGCGTGAATGATAATGGGGGGATGCTGATGCCATTGGCGTCGGCCGGCCAACAGGCCAAATCCGTCCAGTCCGGGCAAGACAAGGTCCAAAATGATCGCATCCAAGGCCGGGGTGGCGGGATCTTGGAGCAGCGCAAGCGCCTCATCGCCGCTCGTTGCCGTTAGGCTTTGCTGACCAAAAGACAGCAAAAGTCGTTGCAGTCTTTGGCTTTCGATGAGGTCGTCGTCAATAATTAATACACAATGCGGCATTGGATCTTGCTTATTCAGGGGGTGAGCTGACCCTCTCGCTAAGAGAGAATCGCCCGCCACCTTGATGCAGGAATGTAAACGGGTCTTTAACGGGGCGGTGTTTTCTTCCAGAAAAGATCAAAAAGAATGTTTTTTAAGACATTGATCGGCGCGGAACCCTCGTTCATAACTCCCCAACAGACATTTCTTAACAGATATGAAACGAAAGATGATGATGAGCCTGTTCAGATTTCAAAGAGTTCAGTCGCCTGCCGGGTCTTGCACCATGACGGGTGCGGTTTGGGGATCTGCTGATCAAGCCACTGCCTCCGCGGCGGGTGATGCGGATTTGGGTTTTTTGCCGGAATGGAATTTGAATGATCTTTATCCGGGGCTCGATTCAGATCAGCTCAAACATGATCAAGAGCGCTTTGCGCAGGACGCCAAAGCCTTTGCCGCGGACTATCAAGGCAAACTCAAAGATCTTGCGCTGCGTCCCGATGCAGCCACTGAATTGCACCGGGCGATAGCGCGTTATGAACAGATTGATGATGGATTAGGGCGCCTGATCTCTTATGCTGGGCTGGTTTATGCCGGTGACACCACGGATCCGGTCAAAGCTAAATTTTATGGCGACACCCAAGATGCGCTCACCCGCATCTCCTCCGATCTTTTGTTTTTCGTTTTGGAACTCAATAGGCTTGAGGATGCGCTGCTCAATCGGCTGCAAGCCATCGCCCCGCTTAATCATTACAGCCCATGGCTCAAAGAGATCCGGCTTGAAAAGCCGTATCAGCTTGATGATCAGTTAGAGAAATTGTTTCATGAGAAAGCGGCCACGGGGCGTGCTGCATGGAACCGCTTATTTGATGAGACCATTTCCTCATTGCGCTTTGCATTCAAGGGTGAGGAGCTGACGATTGAGGCTGTGTTGAACAAGCTTCAAGATACGGATGGGTCGATCCGGCAACAGGCCGCTGAGGCCTTGGCAAAAACCTTTAAAGACAATGTGCGCATTTTTACCTTAATCAGCAATACGCTGGCTAAGGATAAAGAAATTTCAGACACCTGGCGGGGGTTTGAAGATGTGGCGGATCAGCGCCATTTAGCCAATCGGGTCGAGCGGGAGGTTGTGGACGCTATGGTGTCTGCTGTTCAGGCCGCTTATCCGCGCCTGTCCCATCGCTATTATCAGTTGAAGGCGCGTTGGTTTGGCGTCAAACAGTTAAATCATTGGGATCGCAATGCGCCTTTGCCGGATGTCAAACAACGCACCATTTCTTGGCATGATGCGCGTGAGACTGTTTTGTCGGCCTATGCGGATTTTTCACCTGAAATGGCGCGACTGGCAGCGCGGTTTTTTGATGAGCGATGGATTGATGCACCGGTGCGGCCCGGGAAATCACCGGGGGCTTTTGCTCATCCAACTGTTCCCTCTGCCCATCCTTATGTCTTGGTCAATTATCAAGGTAAGCCGCGCGATGTGATGACCTTGGCGCATGAATTGGGACATGGCGTTCACCAGCTTCTGGCCGCTCCCAATGGAGCTTTAATGGCCCCTACACCTTTGACCTTAGCAGAAACCGCCTCAGTTTTTGGCGAAATGCTAACTTTCCGTTCTTTGTTGGCCAAGACGCACGATAAGCAGGCCCGCAAGGCGATGTTGGCGGGTAAGGTTGAGGACATGATCAATACGGTCGTGCGTCAAATCGCCTTTTATAGTTTCGAACGTCGATTGCATTTGAAGCGCAAAGAGGGCGAATTGACCTCAGAGGATATTGGTGCGCTGTGGATGGATGTTCAGCGTGAAAGTCTCGGTCCGGCCATTGCTTTGGGTGAGGGCTATGAGACCTTCTGGACCTATATTCCGCATTTCATTCATTCTCCATTTTATGTTTATGCCTACGCCTTCGGGGATTGTTTGGTGAATTCATTATATGGTGTGTATGAGAATGCTGCCGATGGATTTGTAGAGCGTTATTTTGCCCTCTTATCCGCGGGCGGCACCAAGCATCATACGGAACTGTTGGCGCCCTTCGGGCTTGATGCGCGCGATCCTTCTTTCTGGCAAATCGGTCTCGGTGTGATTGAAAACATGATCGCCGAATTGGAGGCTATGGAATAAGCGGGTCGCATGTGCGCGCGAAGGCATGTGGTCGTAAACAGTTGAGTAGTGTTACCATGGATAAAGATCCGGAAAGTAATCGGTTGGCCGCACGTGCAAATCGTTATGCGCGGGTTGGGGCGCAAATGGGCGGTGTCGCCGCGCGCATCGCCGGGGCTCGATTGATGGGCGTTGGTCTCGAAGATCGTTCTAATGCAGCTTTGTTGGCAGAGGCATTGGGGGGGTTAAAGGGGCCGTTGATGAAAGTCGCGCAGCTTGTGGCGACGATTCCAGATTTATTGCCTCCCGATTATGCGGAAGAATTGCAAAAGCTGCAAAGTGACGCGCCGCCCATGGGCGTGTCTTTTGTCCGCCGCCGCATGCAAGCTGAGTTGGGCGCTGAGTGGCGCGATCACTTTGCCGCATTTGATCTTAAGCCAACCGCCGCAGCGTCATTGGGGCAGGTGCATCGGGCGCAAAGTTTGCAAGGGCATGATTTAGCATGCAAGCTGCAATATCCGGATATGCGTTCGGCCGTGGAAGCCGATTTGCAACAGCTGCGTGTATTGTTTGCATTGCATCGCCGACTGGATCCAGCGATTGATACGACCGAAATTATCGAGGAAATTGCCGCGCGGGTGCGTGAAGAGCTCGATTATCGCCGTGAAGCAGCGCATGCTCGACTCTATGCGGTGATGTTACAGGGCCAAAGCTTGATCCGCGTGCCCCATATCCATGAGGCGCTGTCAACGGATCGGTTGTTGAGTCTTGATTGGTTGGAGGGGCAGAAATTACTGACCTTCAAATCTCATCCTTTGGCAGATCGCAACCGAATTGCGGAGGCGATGTTTCGCGCGTGGTGGTGGCCTTTTAGTCAGTATGGGGTCATCCATGGTGATCCGCATTTAGGTAATTATACCGTTTTTTGTGACGGGGATCAGCCAGCAGGTTTGAACCTGCTTGATTATGGATGTGTGCGGATTTTTCCAGCCTCCTTTGTGGGCGGTGTGGTCGATTTATATCGGGGACTTTTGCATGATCGTCCCGAACAGGTCGTTCATGCCTATGAAGTGTGGGGCTTTAAAAATCTCTCGCATGCGCTGATTGATGTATTGAATATTTGGGCGCGCTTTATTTATGGCCCCTTGTTGGATGACCGTGTGCGCACGGTGGCTGATGGGGTCAGTCCGGCGGCCTATGGCCGCAAAGAAGCTTTTGCGGTTCATAAGGCGCTGAAAGAAAAAGGGCCGGTGCGGGTTCCGCAGGAATTTGTGTTTATGGATCGGGCGGCCATTGGTCTGGGGGGTGTTTTTTTACATTTACAGACTGAAATGAATTTTCATCAGCTGTTTGAGCAAGCGATGGCCGATTTTTCGATTGAGGACGTGGCTCAGCGGCAAAAGCAAGCGCTGCAAGCGGTTGGGCTGTAAAGGTTTGGGCTGTCAGGGGAGAGGTTCAAAGAGGCTTGACAGCGACGCCATACATGGCTGCAGTGGCGTTTGAATAACAGGAGCCATGTCATGTCGCAAAAAACTAAAAAGCCGGTTGGGGAAGCCCCACTTCGTCAAGATCATGATGCTGAGATCATGGCTGTTGACTTGCCGCGTGCAGAGTTGTCGCCGGATATGCAGACTTTGTTTGACAAATGTGACGAGAAAATTGGGTTTGTTCCGAATGTTTTGGCAGCCTATGCGCATAATAATGAGAAATTGGCGGCCTTTGCCACGCTCTATAATGATTTGATGTTGGCACCATCAGGCTTAAGTAAATTGGAACGCGAGATGATCGCGGTGGTCGTCTCGTCAGAAAATCGGTGTTTTTATTGCCTGACAGCGCATGGAGCTGCGGTGCGTCAATTGTCGGGTGATCCGGTCTTGGGTGAAACTTTGGTGATGAATTGGCGCGCCGCGCGGCTCTCGCCCCGTCATCAGGCCATGCTTGCCTTTTCGGTCAAGATGACGCGGTCCTCGGCAGAAATTGGTGATGCGGATCGTCAGGCTTTGCGCGCGGCGGGCTTTACTGATGCTGATATTTGGGATGTGGCGGCGGTCGCCTCTTTTTACAATATGTCTAACCG
>CAWUMW010000060.1:0-11254 GCA_963923415.1 uncultured Hyphomicrobiales bacterium
CTGCACAGCGCAGTCCTTTTTCATCTCCCATTCATTTCTTGTTAAAGGATGAATCCACCCATCCAAAGACCGTTCGCGCTTCGATCTCCGCGACATTATCAGGGCGTGGAAAGGGGTGTGGATCTGCTTCGCCGACTTGGCGGGGTCGCCCAATCTGCTCAAAGAAGTCATCCAAGCCACCGGGCAGCATCAACCATAAAAATGTAAAAGGCTGATCACTCCGATTAATAAAATGATGTTTGCGATTACGCCCGATATAAATCGTACTGCCAGTTTCAATCGGATGCTCAACCCCATCAAGACGCGCAATCCCTTTGCCATTCAGCATATGGATGACTTCATCATTATCGGCATGCGTATGCTCACGAATAAAACAATGCGCAGCGACGGTTTGGGTTCCCATTGAAAAATTGGTCCCTGCATTAACCATGCGACTGTTTAAAATATTCCGTACAAAGCCATTGGCTGGCACGGGCTGCCAAAAACTTGGCGCATCATCGAGTGCAATGACACGGGCATCCCCGACAATCTGTTCTGACATGATCTTGTCTCCTGTGTTGAAACTGCAATCCCTCGTCTTAAAATTCGTATCGTTTACGCTGCACCATGTTTTGACGCATGATGACCTGCCAGTCGGCCTGAGGTAAAGGCCCATCCCAAATGATGACCATGCCCCTCCAATAAAAGCCCTCCTTGCCCAGCCGAGCCTGCCGCATAAAGCCCGCGGATCGGCTCGTCTTGATGGTCGAGCACACGAAACTCTGTATCGATTTTTAGTCCCCCCTCACTAAACACAATCCATGATTTGACCGGACCCAATGCATAAAAAGGCCCGTGCCGGATGGGTTGGAGTGTCTCATCATGCGCTGCATTCTGATTATGCGCATCAACCGCTTGTTTCAATGCAACAAAAGGAACAGAAAGCGCCTCTGCCAACGCTTCCAAGCTGGAAGAGATGTGGACAATATCCTTGCGGGCGCCTTCATAGTCGCGCAGATAGGCATAGCCCACCCCGGGTGCGGTTGAAATAAAATTGGGCCATGCCTGAAACAGTGCCGCAAGCTCTGATCCAAACACGATAAAACCAGAATCAGGGGTCTGTCGTCCAAGATGATCTTGTGGCCGATGCCGTTCATCACAAAAACGTGTCCCTTGATGATTAATCAAAATCGCACCTTGCCGAAAAAGATTGGGTGAAGGCGCTAAAAATGTTGTAACAAATCCCATTAAAAACGGACGGATCATCCATGCCGGTAGACGTGACATCGCCCCAACAATCATACGAGCCAGCAAAGGCCATGTCGGCAAGCCCGCTATCCAACTTGGCGTTTGAGGTGCAACAAACCGCAATTCCGGCCCCCAAGCTAAATCACCATTGACCACTTGCCCGCCAACAGCTGTCCCCATGGCCTGACCATCCCCAGTGCTCAAAGGATTGATCCCGCCAATTTCCAACAGAGGCCCGCTCATATAATTTTGTTTGAAGGCAAAATCAGCGGCGCTGAAATCACCCGAGGTAAGAATCACAGCGCGCTTTGCCATGAACTCGATTGGTGCCTGTTGCGCATCCGACGCTTCAACGCCAACCACCTGTCCATTCTGCGCAATGAGCCGGGTCACCTTTGTGGACGTTTTAAAATGAACACCAGCCGCTATGCAGGCCCGCGCCAGATGATCAATAAATCCACGCGCATGCGGAATAATGGCATGCAAGCGAGGAACACGATGAGGCGGCTCAGGCAACGGCCCCATAAACACCACACCACAGGATTCCAACAAAGCAATGGTTTCAGGCACATGGTCAACCAGCAACCGACGCAAGGCCAAATGATCACGATTGGCAAGCTCAGGTTTAAACAGCCCCATATCTTCGAAATGCGCATCTGGATGATCGCCGATAATCCCTTGCGCGCGTTGTAAACGCGTATTGGACGCAGCCACAGTCCCGACAGAAAGAGCCGTGGTGCCTCCTAATTGCGATCCTTTTTCAAGAACAACAACCCGTGCGCCATTCCGCGCTGCCGCCAATGCGGCCATCAAACCTGTTCCGCCGCCGCCCACCACCACGACATCATAGAGAGGCACGTCTCACGCTCCTTTATTAATCGCGCTCTTGCTGAGAGACATGGCCTTTACTCCGCCACACGCACAAGCAATTTGCCAAAATTTCTTCCCTCTAACAGGCCTATGAAAGCAGCCGGTGCCTGCGCCAATCCTGCAACCACATCCTCTCGATAGATGATTTGCCCTGACTGAATCCACGCTTGCATATCGCGCTGAAATGCGTCCCGTTGATCAGCAAAATCATGCACGATGAAGCCACGGATGGTGAGCTTTTTTGTCAGCACAGAGCGAAAGAAATCCGGCAGCATATCTGGTCCGTCCGGCACGCCCACCGCATTGGCTTGGGCAATCAAACCGCAAACCGCTATCCGAGCAAAGGGGTTGAGCAAAGGCAAAACCGCTTGGGTAATTTTTCCACCAACATTTTCAAAATAAATATCAATGCCTGCCGGACATGCCCGGGCAAGAGATACAGCAAATGCTGGATCGTGATGATCAAGTGCCGCATCAAAACCCAGCTCATCCAATAAGTAACGTGTTTTATCAGGCCCGCCAGCAATTCCCACCACACGGCACCCTTTGAGCTTGGCAATTTGCCCAACCACAGCCCCCACCGCACCTGAAGCCGCAGCAACTACCAAAGTTTCACCGGCTTGCGGCTTGCCAATGGTCAACAAGCCGGTATAGGCGGTCATTCCCGGCATGCCCAAAATACCTAATGCTGTGGTGAGAGGCGCCTGCGTGTTGGTGATTTTTGTTACACTGTTTCCAGCCAAGACGGCATAAGTTTGCCAACCGCCCATCCCTTCCACAACCTCACCTGATTGAAATTGAGGATGACGGCTCTCGATCACTTTCGCCACGGTTCCACCGACCATCACCGCATTCAAAGCAACAGGGGGCGCATAAGAGGGCCGATCATCCATCCTCCGGCGCATATAAGGATCAAGCGACAGATATAAATTTTGAACCAGAACCTCGCCCTCTTGCAAGGCAGGCAACGGCGCATCCTCAATTCGAAAATTGTCTAAAACAGGTGCGCCAATCGGGCGCGAGGCTAAAACAATCCGCTGCGTTACGCGCGCCGTCTGCATCTTTCACGCTCCCTTTCATTCATTGCATTTATTGCGCTGTCATTCCGCCATCAAGTGTCAAAATACTCCCAGTGGCAAAGCGGCTTTCATCACAAGCTAAAAATAAAATGCCGCTGGCAATTTCATCGGGCGTGCCAAGCCGCCCCATTGGTTGGCGTGCCTCCAAGCCTTTTTTGATGGCGACAGGATCATCAGCCTTTGCCAAGATTTCTGTATAATAGGGCGTTTCAATTGTACCCGGCGCAATGGCATTACACCGAATATGGTCATTGACATAATCAAGTGCGATAGAACGCGTTAATGCAGCCACCGCTCCCTTAGAGGCGACATAAGCCGCACGATTGCGTATGCCAACCGCGGCGACCACCGAAGCCACATTGACAATCACACCCCCACCTTGCGCTTGCATTCTGATCAAGGCCTGTTTGCAACATAAAAAAACGCCACGTACATTCACCGCCATCAGATCATCCCAGTCCTGATCGGACGTGTGAGACAACGACCCGGCAATTCCATAGCCTGCATTATTGACGAGAACATCAACGCGGTTGAACTGTTGATCCACCTTCGCAAACAAAGCCTCTACATCAGCAGATTTTGAAACATCACACGCTATGGCTACGGCTCGACCGGGTCCATGTTGGCTCAAACCGGTGACTGCCTGTTGCGCGGCGTCTTGATTGCGATCTGCAACAATGACATGCGCCCCTTCCCGCATAAAGAGCTCAGCCGTTGCCAGACCAATTCCGGACGCTGCACCGGTTATGATGGAGACTTTATCGCGAAGCCGCATAGGCTCTTCCTTTCCTGTGATGCTGGTCTCGTCTTCTTTAACGCCCCAACATATGCCTTAATCAAGATTGTCTTAATCGGGATTTTTAACCCACCGCAATATATGCTGCGCCACTGCAACCAATTCGCCATGCTGGTTTTTGGCCTCCACCTTTGCCACTGAGCGGCGGCGTTTTGCATCCACTTCAATGATTTCATAGCTAAAATCGAGCGTGTCACCAAAAGGCACACCCGCTAAAAACCGCACCTTGTCATAACCTGCAGAGACAGGCGTTTCATCACCTGCAGTCCCATCACACTTTTCGATCATGCGAGTCGAACAGGTTGAAAAAAAGCCAATCATCAAAGCGCCATGCGCGATCCGGCGGCCATAGGCTGATTTTTTCATCACCTCTTCATTCACATGATTGGTTGAAAAATCGCCCGTAATACCTGCAAATCCATAAACATCATATTCGCTGACCGTTTTGCTAAACGTCACACGGTCACCGACCTTCACATAAAATGAACTCATGGTTTCGCCCTTCCCCTTCTCTCATACTCTCTCTGTTATGATTTATGTTTTAATAGCGACTAGCCTTGATGCCGATACAAGGCTTTAGCCTGTTCAAAGGCCGTGATTGCCTCTTTATCATAGCCAAGCTCTGACAAAATCTCCTCTGTCTGCGCACCCAAAGGTTGGGGGGGCAGCGCGATATCGGCTGCTTGTCCGTCATAGCGCAAAGGATGATTGAGAAAGGTCAGCGCCTCACCCTTGGGACCGCATCCGGGCATGGTCACAAAACAGTTCGCATGCTTGACTTGCGGATCATCCATGAGGCTTGAATAGTCATTGACCGGCGCATGCCAAACCGCGCGCGCCTCCATGGCCTGCATCCATTCCGCATTGGTTTTTTTCAATGCAGCTTGTGCCACAATCTCTTGTAATTCATCCCGCCGTGTCCAAGGGGCATCACCGGTAAAGGCTGCGATGCGTTCATCCTCCATCACCTCAGCCAACAAATCGACCCCCGATAAGGATATCGCCAAATGGCCGTCTTTGGTGGCATAAACCCCATAGGGGGCTGGATAATACCATCCTGCTACATGACCGGGCGCATGAATCGTTTCTGGCCGTTGCGGCATGTTCAACCAAGCAGTTAAAGACTCTGCCTGCAAATCCAACACAGATTGCATCAAATTAGCATCAACCCGGCAGCCTTGTCCGGTCCGTCCGCGCCTCACAAGCGCTGCCAAAACGCCCATTGCAAATAATGCGGCCCCATGATGATCGCCTGCTGATACACCAACCGGACGCGGGCCTTTATCTTGACTGCCCGTAATAGCCATCAAGCCATAAAGCGCCTGCACCAACAAATCTTGTCCCGGCTTGCCCACATAAGGACCGTCTGGCCCATAGCCAGTTGCCGCAGCATAAATGATCGACGGCTTGATCTCTTTCAAACTTTCATAGCCCAAGCCCAGCCGATCCATCACACCGGGGCGGAAATTTTCCATCACCACATCCGCACTTTTAACAAGCGACAGGGCAATCTCCTTGCCTTGCGGATGACGCAAATCTAAAGCAATCGATCGCTTATTGCGATTGGCACAGAGCAACAACATGCTCTGGCTATCCTTGAAAGCATTGGCGCCGCTCCAATGCCGCTGCCATGCCCCCTCAACCGATTCCACAGCAATCACATCCGCGCCCATATCAGCAAGATATTGCACGCCCATCGGCCCCATCAAAAAATGATTAAAGCTGACAATGCGCGTGCCTTTCAACAAATCTAGCATAGGATTTCTCCACATGATGAGAGAGGGATGAGGGAGAGAGGGATGAGGCTATCAGCTCTTTTTGGAACGTATTCAAAGCGACAAGCGTGTGATGCAGGGCGTGCCATTGTGATTGAAGATTCTCAGCACGCCCTCTCACATGCATAGTTTATTCTGCCGCCAAACGAGACGGCAGCAGCTTTGCCTGCACCAGTGCATCATGCAGACGGTTGATTTCCGCATCGCCTAATTTCATCAAGGGAGGCCGGACAACGGCGCGATCCAACAGGCCTTGCAAGACCAGGCATTCTTTCATGCGGTTATGCATGTCAAGGAATGGCTCGGCATAAAAGGCTTGTTGCATGGGATATAAACGATCATTAATCGCATGCGCTTTTTTCAAATCATGCGCTTTGATGGCTTCAAACAAGTCAACCTGCAATTGCGCCACAACCGAACCTGCGCCCGACAACAATCCATCGGCCCCCATGCATAAGGACGCCATCAACCAAGCTGAATGGGTGGTCAACACGGTGACGGGACGGGGAAGTGTTTGCAAGGTCCGGATATGTTTTTCATGCTGCATGGGATTAGCGCACCAATCCTTGATTGCACGAATTGTTGGCACTTTATCAAGGATGCGCATCAAGGTTTCAAACGGATAGCCAAGTCCCGACGCCATCGGATATTGAAATAAAATCATCGGCAGATCGGTTGCCTCTGCCAGCATTTCAAAATGCCGCAAAGGCATTTCGGGCCGCATCTGGCCGCCCATGGACATGCTGTTGGGCGGAAACACCAACAAGCAAGACGCCCCTTCTTGTTCCGCCATACGGGCTAACCGCACCGCTTCATGACTTCCATCCGCATAGATGCCATTGATCAATGGCATATGCGAGCCAATTTCAGCGGCTGAGATCGCCAAAATCCGTTGTTGCTCCTCGAAGGTGCAGGCATGCACTTCTGATGCATGACCGTTGACGGTAATCGCCGACAGACCGCGCACCTCTGCAACATGGCGTAAATGCCGGCGCGTCTCTTTTTCATTAATCGAATAATCGTCATTGAACGCCAACAACGTGGCCGGAATGACGCCCCGCGGAACAAAATCTTTAAAACGAGCCATGCGATTGTTCTCCTTGTTTCTCAGCGGTTACCTGCTGAACCGTTCTATGATCGACGTGATGTTCTGGTGTATATGTAATGGATTTCAAAGTGATAAGCACGTTGTAATTCAGTCTCTTTCGATGAAAATTTTTGTCTCATTGCTTTTTAATTTTCAGAAAAAATCTCGTCATTTCGGACTCATGAATACGCTAAAACCGCGCCCCCTCACGCTAAGCATGCGTAAAGCGCGGCTTTTCTTTTGCAAAAAAGGCCCGCACCCCTTCTTTGCAGTCAGCGGACGAAAACACCTTGTCGCTTAACTCAAGCGAGGCATAAACCGCCGCCCGCTCCTCCATGTCAAAGCTCATATTGGCCGAGGCTTTACAGCACTGCAAAGCGATATTGGGCAAATCGGCCAATTGGCGTGCCAAAGCGGTTGCCCGCGTCAGCGCCGTCCCCTTTGGGACCACTTCATTGATCAAGCCCCATTGATGGGCCGTTTCCACAGCAACCGGCTCACCGGTAAACATCATCATTTTGGCTCGGCTTTCACCAATGCGCCGCAGCATCCGCACGGTCCCGCCACTGCCGGGGAAAACACCCAATTTAATTTCCGGCAAAGCAATTTTGCCGCCCGTTTCGGCAATCAGCAAATCACAGCAAATCGCCATTTCTAAACCGCCCCCATAAGCCAGTCCATTTAATGCGGCGATGGTTGGTTTGCTGCAAGCGCGGATCGCAGCAAAGGCATCATTTTCTAATTTCAACTTTTTGGGTACCACCGCCCCCGCATCCATCATTTCTGGAAATTCATTGATGTCTGAGCCCACACAAAAGGCCTTATCACCCGACCCTGTTAAAATCACCACGCGGACATCAGGATTGCTCGATAAGCCTACAAACACATCATAAAGATCGCGCGATGTTTTCAATGTCACCAAATTCAACGGCGGATTACTCAGTGTAACAATCGCAACACCATCCTTGATTTCACTTAAAATCGATGCGGCCATGACATAAGCTCCTCTGTTCCTTTTTACCACTTTTTAGTCCATCGGCAGCCACGCATCCCTCAGCCTATTAGCGGCAGGGGCGGGCTGTCGTTTTGCGGACGACCAAACGCGTTTCCAATTCGATCTGATCATAGCGCGGTTCATCATGAACCACTGCCAGCAAATAATCCGCAGCAGCCTGACCCATTTGCACCAAAGGAATTTGCAAGGTTGTTAAAGGCGGCTCCATATGGGCCGCAAATTCCATATCATCAAAGCCGATCAGGGAGAGTTGACCGGGCACATCAACCCCTTGCGCCTTACATTCCGCTAAGGCACCGAAAGCGAGCACATCACTGCCTGTCAGCACCGCTGTGGGGGGTTGCGGTAAGGCCAGTAAGCGCCGCATGGCATGACGTCCGTTTTCAATCGTATAGCGGCTTTCAACAATATAGTCAGGACGCAAGCTAAGCCCGCGCGCGTGCATCGCCAGCTTCACCCCTTCAAGCCGTTGGGTCGCCCGATCATTATCTTTGCAGATCCCGGCAATCATCGCGATATCACGATGTCCCATATCCATAATGTAATCGGTCATCTGAATTGTCGCGCGCCGATTATCAAAGCCCACGCAAGGATGGGTAGCCTGTGCCTGATAGGTATAGGTGTTAATAAAAGGAATTTGCTTGCGCGCCATCAATTCGTAAAAATCGGGTGCATGGCTCTCCCCTACCAAGACCAGCGCTTCCACACCATGTTCGATCAGCGCATTGACATGCAGCATTTCTGCTTCAGGGGAAAAGTCAGTTTGTCCGACAATCAATAAATAGCCGCGCTCCGACAGACGCCGCTGCACGGCCTCGATCATCGCCGCATAAATGGCGTGATTAAGCGTCGGCACCAAGGCGCCAAACAACCGGTTTGAATGCATCCGTAAGGCGCGGGCCGCCGCATTGCGCAAATAGCCCAATTCCTTAATGGCATCCGTCACCCGACCGCGCACATCAGGGCGCACAATATGCGGGGTATTGAGCACGCGCGACACCGTCGCAACAGAAACTTGAGCGCGTTTGGCCACATCGACAAGACGCGGCGTTTCGCGGGTTGGCCTACTGTCCATGACGACATGATCCTTGACTGGTCCCGGATCGGCGCATTGAATATGAAAAAATTTTCAATAGCAACTGTAAATTTTACTTTTTCTCCCTGGGCGCCCCGCCAACAAACGCATCCAAAGCAGCCCGCAAGGCTTTTCGATCTTGGGGCTAGTATTCTTATGAATCCTTGTTTAGCATAGGAACTGTCTCAATTTCGGACTTTGATTTCACCCGCTCAGGGTGCCCTCTGCCAACAAATCATAGATCGTTTTCTATAAGTAATCGGTTACATAATTATCGGGGAAGGACCAGACGCGATGCTTCTTGATGGCATGAAAATCACAACCTTCTGTCATTTTCTTCAAGGCCCCGCCGCCATGCAATATCTCGCGGATATGGGCGCGGATATGATCAAGATCGAGCCCCCGCAAGGCGCTTGGGAGCGCCATTGGGCGGGGGCCAACCGCGTTAAGGTCAATGGGGTCAGTGCCTTTTTCCTCAGCGCCAACCGCAATGCGCGGTCTTTATCCCTCGACCTTAAAAAGCCTGAAGCGCAAGCCATTGCTTTGCGTGTGATCGAAACCTCGCATGCGGTCACAGAAAATTACCGTCCCGGTGCTTTAGATCGTTTGGGCTTGGGATATGAGGCGGTCAAAGCACGCAAGCCAGATATTATCTATGCCTCCGCCTCCGGTTATGGAGCAACTGGACCTTATGCAACCCGGCCCGGACAAGATTTGTTAATCCAAGCGATGTCGGGGCTGGTTGCGGCCACAGGCGGGGGGGACAGACGCTATACGGCACCCGGTGCTGCGATTGCTGACCAACACGGCGCTGCATTATTTGCCTTAGGTATTGTCGGCGCTTATGCGAAATGGTTGCGCACTGGCGAAGGCACGCGCGTTGAATCAAGCCTCTTGGCGTCTGGTATCGATCTGCAAACAGAATCACTTGTCACCTATTTTGCCGCTGAGGGGCAAGATCACTACTTCGAGCGCGATTCCCATTTGGGCACGTGGTTTCATGAGGCCCCTTACGGTATTTATGCTTTGAAAGATGCGCATGTCGCCATTTCAATGAATCCGCCTGAAAAAGTTGCCCGCGCTCTCAATGCCGAAAGCATTGCCGCATTGATTGGTCGCAACACCTATTTTGAGCGCGATGTCTATGCCAAAGCTGTTGCTGAGGCCGTCGCCCCCCTCACTTATGCAGAGCTTGCAGCCGCCTTTGAAAAAGAAAATATGTGGTTCACTAAAGTCGATCGGTTTGATGATTTGGTTGAAAATCCTCAAGTGATCCACAATGGCACATTTATTCCCTGTGATGTGTTGGGTACGCCCCTTAATTTGGTCAACCACCCCAACCGCTATGATGGAGAAGGTGCCACCCTGCGCCACATGGCTTTTCATCATGGCCAACACAGTCGTATGATTTTGGATGAATGCGGTTATACGCGCAAAGAAATCGATCAATTCCATGATGATGAGATTGTTTTCTCGCCCGCCAAAACCTAAAAAGTAAAACTTCAAAGTTCAATCAATGACCCAACAATCTGCCCCCTCTCCGCACCAGCATGAAACGCGTGTGATGATCGATCAAACGGCCATCCAAATACGCTCTATAGGGCCGTTTGAGAGCGAAAAACCCATGTGGGTTTTACTGCATGAAGGGCTTGGCAGCATCACCCAATGGCGGGATTTTCCGCATGATTTATGGGCAGCAACAGGCTACAGTGTTTTAGTCTATGATCGGCCCGGTTATGGCCGTTCCAGCCCGATTGAAGGCGATTTGCCGGATGATTTCTTGCTGCAGCAAGCCCATCTTCTCCCGCGCTTATTGCAGGCCCTTTCGATCAACAAAGTTTTGTTATTTGGCCATTCGGATGGCGGCACGCTTGCTTTGCTGGTCGCAGCCCTTTACCCTGATCTGCCTTTGCTAACGATCACTGAAGCGGCACATGTCCTAATCGAGCCCATCACACGCCAAGGCCTGCAAGGGCTTTTACACATGCTCACAACAGAACCCGATTTTGTTAACCGATTGCTTCGCCATCATCCCCAAGCTGACCGCAGCATGTTAACCCGCTGGGTCAAGACATGGCTGCGCCCGTCCTTAGCCGATTGGAGCATGCTGGACCTTTTACCCTCGATCCGCTGCCCTGTTTTGGCTTTGCAAGGAACTGAGGACGAGCATGGCAGTCCCGCGCAACTTGAAACCATCCGCCAACGGGTCAGCGGCCCAGCCGACACCTCTTTGCTGCATGCCTGCGGTCACGTGCCGCATCTCGAAGCCCGGCAACAGGTTTTAGAGCATGTCACGGCCTTTTTGCACCGCCATCTCCCACCCTCAGTTA